>NZ_QUED01000020.1:0-69705 GCF_003477865.1 Blautia sp. AF34-10 | reverse complement strand
TTTCAATAGTGAAAATACTTTTGATATTACACTTGTGTTTGTCACTATTATTTTATGTTTAATTAATCATACCCATTTTTATGGTCTTGGTATAGGAACCATACTGACAGCCTTATTTATAGGAAGAATTATTAATATTTATGAAAAAAAGATACAGTTATCTTTTTAAAGGTGGCAATTGGGTATTACGATGCTAAACTGTTGCTGGAAGCATCGAAGGAGACACGGATCCATATGCAGATGGTCTTTGCCTTGTTAATGGGGCTTAGCCAACCTTGATCATAGCGCACAATAAAACACTTGCAGCACAGATGTATGGTGAGTTTAAGGAATTCTTCCCGGAAAACGCAGTGGAATACTTTGTCTCCTAGTATCTTGATATTAATTTGCATACCATATATTGATTTGGAAAGGTAAAATAATACTATATAAAGCATAATAAACGATGCGTTAAAAGTAAATGGACATGATGGATTGGCTATAACGGTGAACAAAATTCGTCGAAGAAAGTAGTAAAATTGATACATGGAAAATACTGATTGAGAAACGAAGGTAAACTGGTTATAATAAAATCAAGAAGAAAGATTTGTGAATCGAGAAACTTATAGTATTATCAGCAGAAAATGAGGTGATGATGTATGCCAAAGATTATGCAGGATTTAATTAAAAAGTATGTGGAAGAGGTCAAGAAGATTTATGGTTCCCATGTACGTCAGATAATCCTTTATGGTTCTTATGCAAGGGGTGACTTCCGTCCGGATTCTGATGTGGACATTATGATTCTGGTAGATATGTCAGATCTGGAATTAAAGGCATATGCACAACAGCTCTCGTACATGACCTATGACTTTAATATGGATCATGACACGGATATTAAGCCTATTGCAAAAAGTGAAGCACATTTTAACAAGTGGATTGTGAACTATCCATTTTATTCCAATATTCATAAAGAAGGGGTAGTTTTGTATGGAGCAGCATAATCAGGAAATCGGTACTAGACGGGATCTGGTGTTATATCGTCTGGAAACAGCCCGAAATGATCTGAAATCAGCAAGAGCATTATTTTCTATTGAAGATTATAAAGGAGCCAATAACAGGGCATACTATTCTATTTTTCATGCAATTAATGCAGTACATGCTGTAAGCGGTAAAGCATATAAAAGGCATAAGGATGCTGTGGCTAACTTCAATAAGGATTATGTGAAAACATCAGTGTTTCCAAGAGAAATGGGAAGGAAAATCGGACAGGCAGAAGAGATTCGCCATGCCAGCGATTATGATGATTTTTATATTGCAAGTAAAGAAGAATCAGAACGGCAGATTTCAGTTGCAGATGAATTTATAATTCTGGCAGAAAAATATTGTATGGAACAGCTTGAAAAACAAAAGGAAAATTGAAATGAACGAGGATGCCCCTCAGGGTTTGAAGCCCTGAGGGATATTTTATGTAAAAGTATATTATTCTAATAAGCGCAACGGATGCTCCCCATACCACAATGGAAATATTATAGCTGAGGAGATTCCGCCGGAATTGCTTTCTTATATGGAAGAAGTATTACCGGAAAAGAAGGAGCTGGATACGGAAATTGTTCTGGATACAATGATAAATGTAAATGAATTTTTGAAGAACTAATGTTCGCATCATATATACAATTTTAAATTTCCATGATATAATATCTCTTACATTTGAGTGTTAATTCGTCCACGTTAGTTTTACTACTTTTTATCAGTCTATAAAATATCGGGTGGTGAACAGAATTCGTCGAGAGGCATATTCGGCTAAAATCAGAGAATGTGCTTCGACGAATTTCTGACTGATAGACGAACTTTTTTGATATAAAAACCAGGAGGTGCTTTTTTGCAGAATTCACAACAAATATTCAAATTACACTCCGAATACCAGCCTACAGGCGACCAGCCCCAGGCAATCGAAAAACTGGTCAAAGGCTTTCAAGAAGGCAATCAATGCGAGACTTTGCTGGGCGTTACAGGTTCCGGCAAGACCTTTACCATGGCAAATGTTATTGCACAGTTAAATAAGCCAACCTTGATCATAGCGCACAATAAAACACTTGCAGCACAGCTGTACGGTGAGTTTAAGGAATTCTTCCCTGAGAATGCAGTAGAATATTTTGTCTCCTACTACGACTACTACCAGCCGGAGGCTTACGTGCCGTCTTCGGATACGTATATTGCGAAGGACTCTGCGCGGAACGATGAGATTGATAAGCTGCGGCTTTCCGCGACTTCTGCACTGAGTGAGCGGAACGATGTCATTGTGGTTTCCAGTGTTTCGTGTATCTATGGAATCGGAAGCCCGAAGGACTACATGGAGATGATTATTTCGCTCCGCCCGGGAATGGAAAAGGACCGGGACGATGTGATCCGGCAGTTGATTGATATTCAGTATGACCGGAATGATATGGATTTCCACCGCGGTACGTTCCGCGTGCGCGGTGATGTATTGGAGATTTTTCCGGCGGAGGAGACGGACAAGGCGGTGCGCGTCGAGTTCTTCGGGGATGAGATTGACCGTCTGGTGCAGATCGATACGCTGACAGGTGAAATCTTATGTGAACTGAACCACATCGCAATCTTTCCTGCCTCCCACTACGTTGTGCCGATGGACACGATCCTGAAAGCAACAGGCGAGATTGAAAAGGATATGGAAGAGCAGGTGAAGTTCTTCAAGCATGAGGGAAAACTGATCGAGGCCCAGCGCATTGAGGAGCGGACCAATTTCGACATTGAGATGCTCAAAGAAACCGGCATCTGTTCCGGCATCGAAAACTATTCGCGTTACCTCTCCGGATTAAAGCCAGGCGAGCCGCCCTACACACTGATGGACTATTTCGGAGATGATTTCCTCATCATCGTGGATGAGTCGCATAAGACTGTTCCGCAGATCCGCAGCATGTATGCCGGCGACCAGTCGCGGAAATCGACGCTGGTGGACTATGGATTCCGTCTGCCGTCCGCAAAAGACAACCGCCCGTTGAACTTCGGCGAGTTCGAGGACCGGATCGATCAGATCCTCTTCGTATCTGCCACGCCGGGCGACTACGAGGCAGACCACGAGCTGCTGCGCGCCGAACAGATCATCCGCCCGACCGGCCTTCTCGACCCGGATGTCGAGGTGCGCCCGGTGGAGGGACAGATCGACGATCTGATTTCGGAAGTAAAGAAAGAAACTGAAAAACACAACAAAGTTCTCGTGACGACGCTGACGAAGCGTATGGCAGAGGATCTGACCGACTATATGAAAGAGGCCGGCATCCGCGTGCGCTACCTGCACTCCGATATCGACACCCTGGAACGGACCGAGATCATCCGTGATATGCGTCTCGATGTCTTCGATGTGCTCGTCGGCATCAACCTTCTGCGTGAGGGTCTCGACATCCCGGAAATCACACTCGTGGCGATCCTGGATGCCGATAAAGAAGGTTTCCTGCGTTCCGAAACCTCCCTGATCCAGACCATCGGCCGTGCCGCGCGAAACAGCGAGGGCCATGTTATCATGTACGCCGATGTGATGACCGATTCCATGCGCCTCGCGATCGACGAGACGAAGCGCCGCCGTGCCCTGCAGGAAGCCTACAACAAAGAACACGGCATCACTCCGACCACCATCAAAAAAGCCGTCCGCGATCTCATCAGCATTTCGAAAGAAGTGGCAAAGACAGAAGAAAAGATGGAAAAAGACCCGGAGTCCATGAGCCGCGAAGAACTGGAAAAACTGATCGGCCAGGTACAGAAACAGATGAAAGCCGCTGCCGCCGAACTTAACTTCGAAATGGCCGCCGAGCTGCGTGACAAAATGATCACACTGAAGAAGAGCCTGGATGACATGGAAGAATAAAAAATCAGAAATAAAAAAGAAGAAAAGAGCATGAAAAAAGCGTGCCGGAAAAGCGACAGAAAACTTTCCGGCACGCTTTTTTTGCATCCGATTTTGATTCCTTCTTGTTCAGAATTGACGCAAAATGAGAATACCATTATAATATAAAATACGACCAAACAGTCGTATCGAAACGCAAAACACAAAAATACAAAAGACAACAATAAAAAAATTAATCGCCGAATTTTCTCTTTTTACTGGAGACACTCAGCAGATAGTCGACCGAGCAGTCATAGAACCGTGCAAGCCGGATCACATAGTCGATTGGGATGTCGCGGATTCCTTTTTCGTAGCGGGAATAGACGTCGCGGTTGCATTCGAGCAGGGCAGAAATCTCTTTGATGGTGAGATCCTGATCGATCCGCATATCTTCAATTCTCTGGTATTTCATACGTTGTACCATCCTTTCAGATTCAAACCCATACTACCAAACGGTTGGATGGACAAAGTTAAATCAGATCATATGGTCGCAAATTGGAGAATGGGGCGGGAGAGAGAAACGGCGGGTGAAGACAGCCTGTGCAGAAAACAGAAAAATATGTACGGCAGAAATGGGGGAACGAATGGGAAAAGCAGAAAGAATAGAAATAGAAGATTTTGTCCAGAATATAGTGGAACGGATGGAGACGCCGGAAGCGTTTGAAAAAATGATCAGCCGGGAGGAAGAATGCGAAGCGCAGGGGCAGGAGAGCCGTCTGAGGGATGTGCTGAAGAAAGAATGGCCGGTGGACGAAAAGGGAGAGCGTATCTATCAGATCACTAATATATATGAAGAAAAAGCAGAAGAACTCCTCATTGTAGAACTGTATACCGGCATCCACCTGAAAAACGGAGTCCCGTGCGGGCATTTTACGCTGTATCTCTGCCGGGAGCCGGACGGATGGAAACTCAGCGAAACGCGGATGATGGAATATCTGCAGAATCTGTAAACGAAAAAGCAAAACAAGGAGGACAGGGAAAAGAAAAACTGTCCTCCTGCTTTTGCTGCGGCGGAGACACCGGAAAGTCAGGATCCATACGGCCGCTTCTCATCGCTGATGCCGACCAGATAATCCAGACTGACCTGATACAGCTCCGCCAGACGGATGGCAATGGAGATCGGCAGCTGCCGGACGCCTTTTTCATATCGGGTATACACATCGCGGTTGCAGCCGAGATAGTCGGCAACCTGGCGGATCGTCAGATCGTGGTCCGTGCGCAGATCCTCCAGTCTCTGATATTTCATGATTCATCACCTCTGAGAAAATGCTACTAAATGGTCGTATCGAAATGGCAGAATCCTACCATACGGCTATAGCGCCTTTGAAACAGTAGAATGCAATAAAAAAGAAAAGTCAGATTCCTTTTCAGAAAGAAAACGGTTTATACTTTTTTCACAATTTCTTCATAGAAAAACCGGGAAAAGGTGTTGACAAACAAAAGGCAGAGTGCTATCTTAAGAGCATAGATGTTAGCACTCCACCGAAACGAGTGCTAACAGGACTATACAACAGGAAGGAGCTTATATCAGTGGATACAGAATTGGATGAAAGAAAACGAAAAATATTAAAAGCAATCATCCAGACGTATCTGGAAACAGGCGAACCGGTTGGTTCCAGAACAATTTCCAAATACACGGATTTGAATTTAAGCTCCGCCACAATCCGGAATGAAATGTCCGATCTGGAAGAGATGGGTTACATCTTACAGCCTCACACTTCCGCAGGACGCATTCCTTCCGATAAAGCTATCGCCTCTATGTAGATGAGCTGATGCAGGAAAAAGAACAGGAAGTTGCAGACATCAAAAACATGGTCATTGAAAAAACAGACCGGATGGAAAAAGTTCTGCAGCAGGTCGTTCGGGTCCTTGCTTCATCTACCAATTATGCAACGTTGATTACAGGACCGGAATATCACAGAAACAAAGTGAAATTCATCCAGCTCTCAAAAGTCAATGAAGAGCAGCTCCTGGCCGTTATCGTCGTAGAGGGCAACCTGGTGAAAAACCAGATGATCGACCTCGACGAGACCATCAACGATGAACAGATATTAAAGCTGAACCTGCTTCTGAACACACAGCTCAATGGACTGACCATTGAAGAAATCAATCTTGGCATGATTAAGAAAATGAAAGAGCAGGCAGGCATTCACTCCGGCATCATCAGCAAAGTAGTTGATACCGTAGCGGAAGCCATTGCAGTCAGCGAAGAAGATGTGCCGGTGTACACCAGCGGCGCAACCAACATTTTCAAGTACCCTGAGCTTTCCGACAGCAGCAAAGCCAGCCAGCTGATCTCCACATTCGAGGAACGGCAGAAACTGGTCGATATGATCAAAGGAGCTGCCGAGGAGCAGGACGGAGAGGAAAATACCGGTATTCAGGTATACATCGGAAATGAATCTTCGATGGAACCCTTACGGGACTGCAGCGTGGTCACCACCACATACGATATGGGAAACGGTATGCGCGGAACAATCGGTATCGTGGGACCAAAGCGGATGGATTACGAAAATGTGGTAGATAACCTGAAAACATTAAAAGTTCAACTGGACGCCGTCTTCAAAAAGCCGGACACAGGTGAGTAGAAAGGTGGAATGATCAGTGAGCGAAGAAAATAGAAAGAAAGAGGAAACCATGGAAGAACCTACACGCGAGATGGAAAAAGAAACCGGAGCAGAGACCGATCTGCCGGAAACCGAACCGGCTGCGGAGCAGGAAGAAGCAAAGAAAGCAGCAGAGGCAAAAGAAGCGGAAGCTGCAGAAGAAACTGCTGAGGATGGCAAAGAACGAAAGTTCTTCAAAAAGAAAAAAGATAAAAAAGATGAGAAAATCGAAGAGCTGACTGACCGCCTGACCCGTCAGATGGCAGAGTTCGATAACTTCCGCAAACGCACCGAAAAAGAAAAAGCAAATATGTATGCCATTGGAGCAAAAGACATCATCGAGAAGATTCTTCCGGTTGTTGACAGCTTCGAGCGCGGACTTGCAACGGTGGAAAACCCGGAGGAAGATCCGTTCGCAGACGGCATGAATAAAGTATACAAACAGTTTACCACAGCACTCGATGAACTCGGTGTAACCGTGATCGAGGCCGTTGGAAAGGAATTCGATCCGAACCTGCACAACGCAGTGATGCATGTGGAGGATGAGGAAGCCGGCGAGAACATCGTCGTAGAAGAGTTCCTGAAGGGCTACATGTACAAAGGTTCCGTAGTCCGTCACAGTATGGTCAAGGTGGCTAACTAAGCTTGAAGATAAATAAATAGAAATTAAACCATTTTTTAGCATAATTCATTGAGGAGGAAACAACAATGGGCAAAATTATTGGTATTGACTTAGGAACAACAAACAGCTGTGTAGCCGTTATGGAAGGTGGAAAACCAACCGTTATCGCAAACGCAGAGGGTGAAAGAACAACTCCATCTATCGTAGCATTCACAAAAACAGGTGACCGTCTGGTCGGCGAGCCGGCAAAACGTCAGGCTGTAACAAACGCAGACAGAACCATCCGTTCTATCAAACGTGAGATGGGTACTGATTATAAAGTAGACATCGAAGGAAAGAAATACTCTCCGCAGGAGATCTCCGCTATGATCCTTCAGAAACTGAAAGGTGATGCAGAGAACTACCTTGGTGAGAAAGTAACAGAAGCAGTTATCACAGTTCCGGCTTACTTCAATGACGCACAGCGTCAGGCAACCAAAGATGCCGGTAAAATCGCAGGTCTTGATGTAAAACGTATCATCAACGAGCCTACCGCAGCAGCTCTGGCATACGGACTGGACAACGAAAATGAGCAGAAGATCATGGTATACGACCTTGGCGGCGGTACTTTCGATGTTTCCATCATCGAGATCGGTGACGGCGTTATCGAAGTTCTTTCCACAGCAGGAAACAACCGTCTGGGCGGCGATGACTTCGACCAGAAAGTAACAGATTATATCCTTGCTGAGTTCAAGAAACAGGAAGGCGTAGATCTTTCCAATGATAAAATGGCTCTGCAGAGAATCAGAGAAGCAGCAGAGAAAGCAAAGAAAGAGCTTTCCAGCGCAACTACAACCAACATCAACCTGCCGTTCATCACTGCAACCGCAGATGGCCCGAAACATCTCGATATGAACCTGACAAAGGCTAAATTCGATGAGCTGACCCACGACCTGGTAGAGAAAACCGCAGAGCCGGTACAGAGAGCACTTTCTGATGCAGGCCTTCAGGCATCCGAGCTTTCCAAAGTCCTTCTGGTAGGCGGATCTACCCGTATCCCGGCTGTACAGGATAAAGTAAGACAGCTGACCGGACACGAGCCGAGCAAGAGCCTGAACCCGGATGAGTGCGTAGCACTTGGTGCTTCCGTACAGGGTGGTAAACTTGCAGGAGACGCCGGCGCAGGCGATATCCTTCTTCTGGATGTAACTCCGCTGTCTCTGTCCATCGAGACCATGGGAGGTATTGCAACTCGTCTGATCGAGCGTAACACCACAATCCCGACCAAGAAGAGCCAGATCTTCTCAACAGCAGCAGATAACCAGACAGCAGTAGATATCAACGTAGTACAGGGTGAGCGTCAGTTCGCGAAAGACAACAAATCCCTCGGCCAGTTCCGTCTGGATGGAATTCCGCCAGCAAGAAGAGGCGTTCCGCAGATTGAGGTTACCTTTGATATCGATGCCAACGGTATCGTAAATGTATCTGCAAAAGACCTTGGAACAGGAAAAGAGCAGCACATCACCATCACCGCAGGCTCTAACATGTCCGACAGCGAGATCGACAAAGCAGTCAAAGAAGCTGCTGAGTTCGAGGCTCAGGATAAGAAACGAAAAGAAGCAATCGACGCAAGAAACGATGCAGACTCCATGGTATTCCAGACCGAGAAAGCAATCGAGGAAGTCGGCGACAAGCTTGATGCAAACGACAAAACAGCAGTAGAAGCTGACCTGAACGCACTGAAAGATCTCATTGCAAAATGCAATCCGGAAGAAATGACCGATGCACAGGTAGCTGATCTGAAAGCAGCTCAGGAAAAACTGATGACAAGCGCTCAGAAACTGTTTGCAAAACTGTATGAGCAGCAGGGCGGCGCAGCAGGCGCTGGTGCTGGAGCAGCAGGTGCAGGCCCGGATATGGGAAATGCAGGAGCGGCAGGCGGCCATGACGACGATGTCGTAGACGCTGACTACAAAGAGGTTTAATTTTCGGCATGTCACACTCCGTGAAAATACCGACTGTGAGTTGAAACAATAAGTAAATAAACGCAAAAAGCCCTGTGAGGCGAATGTTTGCAGGGGACGGAAAATACATTCCGCCCCCTGTATTTATGCTGGTATTGCTTTCGGAAAAGTGCTATACTGGAGCGTGCGGAAAAACATTTCTGCAAAGATGAAATTTGTGGAACAGAAATGAAAAGGTGAACATAAATGGCAGAAAAAAGAGATTATTACGAGGTCCTCGGCGTAGACCGCGGAGCGGACGATGCAACATTAAAAAAAGCATACCGTAAACTGGCCAAGAAATACCATCCGGATATGAACCCGGGCGACAAAGAGGCCGAGGCAAAATTTAAAGAGGCGACAGAAGCCTATGGCGTGCTGAGTGATCCGGACAAACGGCGTCAGTACGATCAGTTTGGCCACGCTGCATTTGAAAACGGCGGCGGAGGAGCAGGAGCCGGCGGATTTGGCGGCTTCGATTTTGGCGGAGGAGATATGGGTGATATCTTCGGCGATATTTTCGGCGACCTGTTCGGAGGCGGCGGAAGCAGAAGAAGAGCAAACAACGGACCAATGAAGGGAGCAAACCTTCGTGCCGTTGTCCACATTACGTTTGAAGAAGCTGTTTTCGGATGCCAGAAAGAGCTCGAGATCAACCTGAAGGATACCTGTACAACGTGCCACGGAACCGGCGCAAAACCAGGAACTTCACCGGAGACATGCTCCAAATGTAACGGAACTGGTCAGATTACGTACACACAGCAGACCATGTTCGGTTCTGTGAGAAACGTGACAACGTGTCCGGACTGTAACGGAACCGGAAAGATCATCCGCGATAAATGTACCGCATGCCACGGCACGGGCTATACATCCAGCAGAAAACGCATTCAGGTCAACATTCCGGCCGGAATCGACGATGGACAGAGCATCCGGATCCGTGAAAAAGGTGAGCCGGGTGTAAACGGCGGACCGAGAGGAGATCTGCTTGTCGAGGTTCAGGTAACCCGTCATCCGATCTTCCAGAGACAGGATATGAACATTTTCTCCACTGCACCGATTACGTTTGCCCAGGCAGCACTCGGCGGCGATGTGAAGATCAGCACCGTTGACGGAGACGTTCTCTACACTGTAAAACCGGGAACCCAGACCGATACGAAGATCCGTCTGAAGGGAAAAGGTGTTCCGTCCCTTCGCAACAGCAATGTGCGCGGTGATCACTACGTAACACTTGTAGTCCAGACTCCGACGAAACTGAATGAGAAAGCAAAAGAAGCCCTCCGCGCCTTCGACGAAGCCTGCGGAAACCGCCCGGCAGCAGAAGCAAAAGCAGCCGACGGCGAAACTGCAGAGCAGCCGAAGAAGAAAAAAGGCTTTATGGATAAAGTGAAAGAGGCCTTTGAGGACATCGATAAATAAAGAACGGCGGCAAGCCGGAAAAGAAAGAAGAATCTGTGGAAAAAGCAGGTTCTTCTTTCTTTTCTATGAAAGAACCATGAAAATTTGGTGAATTTATACACAGAATGGTCGGATTTTGATATAATGTGGAAAACTTAAGGGGAGAGAAAAGAAAGGAAACGGGGAAAATGAGATTTCGACCATGTATTGATATTCATAACGGAAAAGTAAAACAGATTGTCGGGGGATCGCTGAAAGATCAGGGAAATCAGGCGAGCGAGAATTTTGTCTCGGAGCAGGATGCGTCGTATTATGCGCAGCTGTACGAAGAGCAGGGTATTACGGGCGGCCATGTGATTCTGCTGAACAAGAAAGGTACCGAGTTTTACGAGGAGACGAAGCGCCAGGCATTGCTGGCACTCTCGACGTACCCGGGCGGCCTGCAGGTGGGAGGCGGCATTGATGCGGAGAATGCGTGCGAGTTTCTGACAGCGGGGGCAAGCCATGTGATTGTGACTTCGTATGTGTTCCGCGACGGCCATGTGTTCTATGAAAATCTGGACAAGCTGGTGACGACGGTAGGAAAGCAGCGGCTGACACTGGATTTAAGCTGCCGGAAGCGGGACGGAAAATACTATATCGTGACGGACCGCTGGCAGAAGTTCACGGACGAAGAAGTGACAGAGGAACTGCTGCATCACCTGTCAGAATACTGTGATGAGTTCCTGATCCATGCCGTGGATGTCGAGGGAAAGGCTTCCGGCATTGAGACGGAGCTGGTGGAACTGCTTGCGAAGATGAAAGATTTTCCGGTGACGTACGCCGGCGGCGTGGGAAGTTTTGAAGACCTGGAGCTGCTCAAAAAACTGGGAAACAACCACGTCGATGTGACAATTGGCAGCGCACTGGATCTGTTCGGCGGCAAAATGAAGTTTGAAGACGTGCTGGCAGTATGCCGCCGGTAAGCGGAAACGGACGTTCACCCGCGCCATTCGCAAAACCGCGCTTTCAGCGCTCTCCGCTGCTGCGCAGCTCCTTTTTGCTCATAACCAGGCGCTCCCTTTGTATCTTATTCTCGACAGATTTTCATGCGAACATGAAATCTGTCAAAAATAAGATACAAGTGAACTGTAACAGAAAAAACTCTAAAATATTCATGAATTTTCTAAATACTATTGCAAATAGAGACAACTATTGCTATAATTAGAGTTACTTACAGGGGAAGTGAAAAACCTGTAAAATTTGAGAGCAAAGGGGTTGGGCATAATGAAAATTACCATCAGCGGAAAAAATATTGACGTGACAGAGGGATTAAAAGCCGCGGTCAATGAAAAACTTGGCAAACTGGAGAAATATTTTACGCCTGACACAAATGTCATTGTAACCTTAAGTGTAGAGAAAGAAAGACAGAAAATTGAGGTTACCATTCCGGTAAAAGGAAACATCATCCGTTCCGAGCAGGTAAGCAACGATATGTACGTATCCATCGATCTGGTAGAGGAAGTCATCGAACGCCAGCTTCGCAAATACAAAAACAAAATTGCCGACAAACAGCAGGAAGCAGGAAACTTCCAGAAAGAATATCTGGAGCATGACTATCTGGAGGACGAAGACATCCAGATCATCCGTACGAAAAAATTCGGCATGAAACCAATGTATCCGGAAGATGCCTGCGTACAGATGGAACTTCTTGGACACACCTTCTTCGTATTCCGCAATGCAGAGACCGACGAAGTAAACGTCGTTTACAAGAGAAAGAACAACACCTACGGTCTGATCGAGCCGGAGTGCTGAAAAGTAAATAAAGAATGAACAGTCACCCTGTTTCCAGCTTAGAAAAGCTGTGAAACAGGGTGACTTTTTCGCGGAAAGGGCCGGAAAGTCCGGGAAAAGCCGTAAAAACAGCGGAAAACCGGGGAACGGCACCAAATGTTTACGAAAAATTCATTGTTATCTTGTGCCAGAAGTGGTAGAATAGTACCATATGTTAATATGGCAATTAATAGAGAAAGCAGGAGCAAACATTCTATGAAATTCACAGAAAAACTTTTTGGTACGCACAGTGAGCGCGAGCTGAAACGAATCTATCCAATTGTAGACAAAATCGAAGCTCTCCGCCCGACCATGCAGGCGCTGACCGATGAAGAGCTGCGTGCCAAGACAAAGGAATATAAAGACCGCTACAACGGAGGCGAATCCCTGGATTCCATTCTCCCGGAAGCATTCGCAACCGTCCGCGAGGCAGCAAAACGTTCCCTCGGTATGGAACACCACCGCGTACAGCTGATCGGTGGTATTATCCTCCATCAGGCCGTATCGCTGAGATGAAAACCGGTGAAGGAAAAACCCTCGTTTCCACCCTTCCGGCTTACCTGAATGCACTGACCGGACGCGGTGTCCACATTGTTACCGTCAACGATTACCTGGCAAACCGAGATGCTGAGTGGATGGGCAAAGTCCACAGATTCCTCGGTTTGACCGTCGGTGTCGTTCTGAACGATATGAAGAACGATGAGCGCCGCCAGCAGTATGCATGCGACATCACCTACATCACCAACAACGAACTTGGTTTCGATTACCTGCGTGACAACATGGTGATCTACAAGGAGCAGCTCGTACAGAGAGAGCTTGCTTACTGTATCATCGACGAGGTCGACTCCGTCCTGATCGACGAGGCAAGAACACCTCTGATTATTTCCGGACAGAGCAGCAAATCCACCAAGCTGTACGAGACCGCAGATATTCTGGCACACCAGATGCAGCGCGGCGAGGCAAGCGGCGAGATGACCAAGATGACCGCGATCATGGGCGAGGAGATCGAGGAGACCGGAGACTTCATCGTCAACGAGAAGGACAAATTCGTTACCCTGACCGATGACGGTGTGAAGAAAGTCGAGAACTTCTTCCATATCGAGAACCTCTCCGACCCGGAAAACCTGGAAATCCAGCACAACGTCATCCTGCACTGCGTGCCAATTATCTGATGCACCGCGACAAGGACTACGTAGTCAAAGACGACGAGGTTCTGATCGTCGATGAGTTCACCGGCCGTATCATGCCGGGCCGCCGTTATTCCGATGGTCTGCATCAGGCAATCGAGGCAAAAGAGCACGTTAAAGTAAGAAGAGAGAGCAAGACTCTGGCAACCATCACGTTCCAGAACTTCTTTAACAAATACGAGAAAAAAGCCGGCATGACCGGTACTGCCCTCACCGAGGAGCAGGAGTTCCGTGACATCTACGGCATGGACGTTATCGAGATCCCGACCAACCGCCCGGTCATCCGTGTGGATATGGACGATGCCGTATACATGACGAAAAAAGAGAAATTCCACGCAGTCGTAGAGGAAGTCAAAGAGGCACATGCCGTGAACCAGCCGGTTCTGGTTGGTACCATCACCATTGAGACTTCCGAGCTGATCAGCAAAATGCTGCGCCGCGAGGGAATTCCGCATCAGGTCTTAAATGCGAAGTTCCATGAGCTCGAGGCAGAAATCGTAGCGCATGCCGGTGAGGCAGGAGCCGTTACCATCGCGACCAACATGGCCGGCCGTGGTACCGATATCAAGCTGGATGATGTGGCAAAAGCTGCCGGCGGCTTAAAGATCATCGGCACCGAGCGTCATGAGTCCCGCCGTATCGACAATCAGCTCCGCGGTCGTTCCGGCCGTCAGGGAGACCCGGGTGAGTCCCGTTTCTACATTTCCCTGGAAGACGATTTGATGAGACTCTTCGGTTCCGAAAAACTGATGGGCATTTTCAAATCCCTCGGCGTACCGGAAAATGAGCAGATCGAGCACAAGATGCTTTCTTCCGCCATCGAAAAAGCGCAGAAGAAGATCGAGGGCAACAACTACGGAATCCGTAAAAACCTGCTCGACTATGACCAGGTCAATAACGAGCAGCGTGAGATCATCTACAAAGAGAGACGCCGCGTTCTGGACGGCGAGAGCATGAGAGACACCATCTTCAAGATGATTGCCGACACCATCGACAATACTGTGGATCTCTGCATCGGCGAGAACACCGAGCAGTCCGAGTGGGATCTGACCGAGTTAAATGAGATGCTGCTCTCCATCATGCCGGTGAAGGCAGTGACAAAAGAGCGCGTAGAGAAGATTTCCAAAAACGAGCTGAAACAGCAGTTAAAAGAGGAAGCTGTTAAACTCTACGAGGAGAAAGAAGCAGAATTCCCGGAGGAGGAGCAGATTCGTGAGCTTGAGCGTGTCGTTCTTCTGAAGGTTATCGACCAGAAGTGGATGGATCATATCGATGATATGGATCAGCTCCGCGAGGGTATCGGCCTGCAGGCATACGGCCAGAGAGACCCGAAGGTTGAGTACAAGATGGCAGCTTACGACATGTTTAACGAAATGCTCGAGTCCATCCAGCAGGATACCGTCCGTCTCCTGTTCCATGTACGTGTTGAGCAGAAAGTAGAACGTGAGCAGGTAGCCAAAGTGACCGGAACCAACAAAGACGAGTCCGGCCCGAGAAAACCGGTACAGCGCGCAGAGCGTAAGATCTATCCAAACGATCCATGCCCGTGCGGAAGCGGCAAGAAGTACAAACAGTGCTGCGGAAGAAAACCGGTTTGATAAAAGCAGAACAGCAGTGAGACGGATGAGCACGATCCGTTTGACAAAGCACGCAGCTTCCCTACCAGAAGCTGCGTGTCATACAAAATATAAAACAGAAAGCAGGTGAAGCTTGTGGTAGTTGAATTAGACCAGTTCAAAATGGAACTTGGCACATACGATAAACCATTAGTGGAAGTGAGGGATTCACTTTGACCTCGCTAACAAAGAGCAGAGGATCGAAGAATTAGAGCGTAAAATGGAGGAACCCAATTTCTGGGACAACCCCGAAGAAGCGCAGGAGCAGATGAAACAGCTGAGCAGCATGAAAGAGGACAGAGATACGTATCAGAAACTGGTATCCGCCAAAGAAGATATGGAAACTCTGATCGAGATGGGACAGGAGGAGGATGACGATTCCGTTGTTCCGGAAATCGCGGAAATGATGGAGGAGTTCAAGGCATCCTTCGATGCCATCCGCATCAAAACCCTGCTGTCCGGCGAATTTGACAAGGACAATGCGATCATCAAACTGAACGCAGGTGCAGGCGGAACCGAGGCGTGCGACTGGTGCGGCATGCTGTACCGTATGTACACCAGATGGGCAGAACGCAAAGGCTTTACGATCGAGGAACTCGACTTTCTGGACGGTGATGAGGCCGGTGTGAAGTCCGTGACATTCCAGGTCAACGGCGAAAACGCTTACGGTTATCTGAAATCCGAAAAAGGCGTTCACCGTCTCGTCCGTATTTCTCCGTTCAACGCGGCAGGAAAACGCCAGACATCGTTCGTATCGTGCGATGTTATGCCGGATATCGACAAAGAGATCGATGTTGAGGTTCGTGATGAGGATATCCGTATCGATACGTACCGTTCCAGCGGTGCCGGCGGACAGCACATCAACAAGACGTCATCGGCGATCCGAATCACGCATATGCCGACCGGCATCGTGGTTACGTGCCAGAATGAGCGTTCCCAGTTCCAGAACAAGGACAAGGCAATGCAGATGCTGAAAGCAAAATTGTATATGCTGAAACTCCAGGAGCAGGCAGATAAGCTGAGCGACATCCGCGGCGAAGTAACCGAGATCGGCTGGGGCAACCAGATCCGTTCTTACGTTATGCAGCCATACACCATGGTCAAAGACCACCGTACCAACGCAGAGACCGGAAACGTCGATGCAGTCATGGATGGCGGAATTGATCTGTTTATCAACGCATATCTGAAGTGGATTGCCCTCGGAACCGGAGCGAAAGAGGAAGAAGCATAATTCGGCTGTGGGCAGAGCACAGTGACAAGTAAAATAAGGAGCATTTTCACCAACAGAGGACGGAAATGCTCCTTTCTGTTTGAAGCCAAAGGCAAACAGGAGGTAAAAGTATGGGTATTATCAGAGCAGCAGTCAATGCAGTACACGGCAGTCTCGCCGATCAGTGGCTGGAGACCGTGGAACCGTATGAGATGGGGGAACATACGGTATTTACAGAGGGAATTCTGGTAAGAAAAGGCCAGAATAAAAAGGGAAGCCAGACGATTTCAAACGGTTCTGTGATCCATGTCTATGACAATCAGTTTATGATGCTGGTGGACGGCGGAAAGATTATTGATTACACCGCAGAGCCGGGCTACTTTACCGTAGACCAGTCATCGTCTCCGTCGATGTTCAGCGGATCGCTTGACGCAGCCGTAAAAGATACGTTTGAGCGCCTGAAATTCGGCGGCCAGACCCCGCATGAGCAGAGAGTTTTCTATATTAATCTGCAGGAAATCAAGGGAATCAAATTCGGAACGAGAAATCCGGTCAACTATTTCGACCAGTTCTACAATGCTGAGCTGTTCCTTCGGGCACACGGTTCCTATTCCATCCGCATCGTCGATCCGCTCCGCTTCTACGCAGAGGCTGTGCCGAGAAACGCATCCCGCGTGGAGATCGAGGATATCAATGAGCAGTATATGAACGAATTTTTAGAGGGCCTGCAGTCCTCGATCAATCAGATGGCAGCCGACGGCATCCGCATTTCGTTCGCAGCATCCAAGAGCGCCGAGCTGTCCCGCTACATGGCAGATGCGATGGATGAGAGCTGGCGGGCAATGCGCGGCATGGAGATCCAGTCCGTGGCAATCGCAAGCCTTTCCTACGATGAAGCTTCCCAGAAACTGATCCAGATGCGTAACGAAGGTGCGATGATGTCTGATCCATCGATCCGTGAGGGCTATGTACAGGGAGCGATGGCACGCAGTATGGAGAAAGCAGCAGTCAACCCAAACGGAGCCATGAACGGCTTTATGGGTGTTCAGATGGGCATGAATGCCTTCGGTTCCTCGTTTGCATCGGCGTCCGCTTCGAATCAGCAGCAGATGCAGCAGCAGGCGGCAGCCAAGGCACAGCAGGAAGCTGCAAAAGGCGTATGGAAATGCTCCTGCGGAACGGAGAACACCGGCAATTTCTGCTCAAACTGCGGAAGTGCAAAGCCGATGGTGTGGATCTGCGGCAAGTGTGGAACCGAGAACAGCGGTAAATTCTGTTCGAACTGTGGCAGCCCGAAACCGGAAGCGGCAGGAAAATGGGTCTGCGCATGCGGAACGGAGAATACCGGCAAGTTCTGCTCGAACTGCGGAAAACCAAGACAGTAAAAGAAAACAGATAACCATCCAATACAACAGCGGCTCCGGGGAAGGAGGGATAGAATATGGAGGTTATTACATACAAATGCCCGAACTGCGGAGGCGATCTGACCTTCGATCCGGCAAGCGGAAAGTATAAATGCGAGTACTGCCTGTCCTCGTTTACACAGGAAGAAGCCGAAAAGGCGAACCCGAAAGCAGCGGAAGCGCTGAACGGGGAGGACGATGCTGCCGGTGCACAGGAAGCATCCGATGCACAGAAGGAAAGCAGTACGGAGGAAACAAAAGGGGAAACAGAGCAGGGCGAAGCAGTTGTCTACACCTGTCCGAACTGCGGCGCTGAGATTGTGACCGATGCGACGACGGCAGCGACATACTGTTTCTACTGCCACAACCCGGTGGTGCTTTCCGGTCGGCTCTCGGGAGAATATATGCCGGATTTCGTGCTGCCGTTTAAGATCAGCAAGGAGCAGGCAATCGAGAAATTTTTGTCATTTGCGCGGAAGAAACGCTTTATTCCGAAGGACTTTTTCGAGAAAAACCAGGTACAGAAGATGACGGGTGTCTATTTCCCATACTGGATTTACGGCGGAGACTTTGAGACGGATTACATGGCACACGGCCGGAAGGTGAGAGTCTGGCAGACCGGTGATGTGGAGTACAAAGAGACCAGCATCTACGATGTCCGCCGGGAGGGCGAGGTCCGCGTGGACGGTCTGTCGCGCAATGCACTGAACAAGGCCGACCGCGATCTGATCGAATGCGTGCAGCCCTATCGTCTGGAGGAGATGCAGCCGTTTTCTATGGGCTATCTTTCCGGATTTCAGGCGGAAAAACGTGATATCGAACAGGCGCAGATCGCACCGGAACTGAAAAAAGAACTGGAGACGATGGCGCGCGGCGCAATGCGGAACGAGGCGAACGAGTATCTCTCCCTCGAGCAGGAGAAAATGAAGCTTTCTCCAAAGCGGGAGGACTGGCGTTACGTACTGTTTCCGGTCTGGACACTGACGTATCCGGGAAAAGACGGGAAGGTTTACTACTATGCGATGAACGGCCAGACCGGAACGATCAACGGCGATTTTCCGTTTGAGCGGAAAAAAGCGCTGCTGACGTCGGTTGTGAGTGCACTTTTCGTACTGATCTTTATGCTGGTGGGAGGGTATTTCTCATGAGAAGAATGAAAAAAGCGAGACAATATCTGCTCGGCATTTTTGCAGCCCTTCTGCTGTGCGGGATTTTTTCTGTGAATACCGTAAAAGCGGACACCCAGTATGTCTATGACAACGCATCGCTTCTTTCGGATGAGGAGGAACAGGATCTCGAGCGTTCCTGTGCGGAGTTCGAGAGCAATACGGACATTCATATGGTGATCCTGACCGAGTACAGCAGCGGCTCCGAGGACTGCCAGGCGATTGCGGATGATTTCTATGATAAAAAGTATCCGAAGGAGCCGAACGGCGTCTGCTTCCTCATCGACATGGGACAGCGCCAGATTGTGATTTCAACGTCGGGCATTATGCAGTATTATATGTCGGACGCGGAAATCGATGACATTCTGCAGGCAGCGCAGAGCTATGCAAAAGAGGGCGACTATGCGGGGACGTTTGCAAAAATGATTACGATAACGCAGGAGTGCTTCGACCGCGGTGTTTCCGAGGCGGACTACCTGATTACAGAAGACGGCTCGATCATTCATTACCGTAAAATCAACAGTACCGAGGCAATGACTGCTGTCCTTTTAGCTGCTGTGACAGGATTTTGTGTTTATTTTGGAATCTGGAAGAGTTACAGACGAAAGAAAAACCGCGGTGCAAAGGGCTATGCGGATCTGAAACGCGTAAAAATCAGAGACCGCAGGGATGCACTGATTGACCGCCATGTGTCGATGCACAAGATCCCGAGGGACGACGGAAACCACGGAGGAGGCGGTTCCGGCGGCGGAGGAGGCGGTGGCGGCGGAAGCCACGTTCACACATCCGCCAGCGGAAACAGCCACGGCGGCGGAAGTATCGGATTCTAAAAAGTCCTTGCGCATTGTGCCGGAATATGGTACGATCTTTCCTGTGAAAACAAATGTATTTCCTGGAAAGAGTATAAAGGTAGAGGATTGCCATGAGAGAAGAAAAAACAAAGTACTATGTAATCAAAGAAAAAGCGGTTCCCGAGGTCCTTTTGAAGGTCATCGAGGCCAAACGGTTGATGGATATGCAGGAGCTTACCGTGCAGCAGGCAACGGAAAAAGCGGGAATCAGCAGAAGCTCTTTCTATAAATACAAAGATGATATTCTTCCTTTTCATGACAATGCAAAAGGAAAAACGATTACGTTTATTCTGCAGATGGACGATGAGCCGGGACTGCTTTCCGATGTGCTGAAGATTATCGCCGAGTTTCACGGAAACATTCTGACCATTCATCAGACGATTCCGTTAAACGGCGTGGCGTCACTGACAATCAGCGTGGATATCGCGGAAGACCGGGGAGACGCCTCGGAGATGATCAACGAGATTGAGTCCAGACAGGGAGTTCATTATTTTAAAATCTTAGGACAGGAGTCCTGAAAAAGAAAAAGCAAGAGAGGGACAAAAGAGATGATTCAGATTGCAGTATTAGGATATGGCACCGTTGGTTCCGGCGTGGTAGAAGTCATCAACACGAACCATGACAGCATCAACAAGAGAGCAGAGAACGAGATTAATATCAAATACGTTCTGGATTTAAGAGATTTCCCGGGAGATCCAGTGGAAAAAGTGCTGGTACATGATTACGAAGTGATCGCAAACGATCCGGAGGTTGATATTGTTGTCGAGGTCATGGGCGGCGTTGAGCCGGCTTACACCTTCACAAAACGTGCGCTGGAGGCTGGAAAGAGCGTCTGCACATCCAACAAAGAGCTGGTGGCAAGACACGGTACCGAGCTTCTTGCAATTGCAAAAGAGCACGGCGCAAACTATCTGTTTGAGGCAAGCTGCGGCGGCGGTATCCCGATCATCCGTCCGTTAAACTCCTCCCTGACTGCAGATGAGATCGATGAAGTAACTGGTATCTTAAATGGTACCACGAACTATATCTTAAGCAAAATGGCAAGCGACGGTTCCGATTTCGCGGATGTATTAAAAGAGGCACAGCGCCTCGGCTACGCAGAGCGCAACCCGGAAGCAGATGTAGAAGGCTACGATGCGTGCCGTAAAATTGCGATTCTTTCTTCTCTTGCTTATGGAAAAGAAGTCAATTACGAAAAGGTTTACACCGAGGGAATCACAAAGATCACCGCAGAGGATATCAAATATGCTACCTCGATGGGAACCGCAATCAAACTGCTCGCAACAAGCCGCAAGGTGGGTGATCAGTATTACGCCATGGTAAGCCCGGTGATGATTGACGCGAAAAACCCGCTGTACAGCGTAAACGGTGTCTTCAACGCCATCTTCATCCACGGAAATGTACTGGGTGATGCGATGTTCTACGGAAGCGGAGCAGGAAAGCTTCCGACCGCAAGTGCCGTTGTAGCCGATGTCGTAGACTGCGCAAAGAACAAAGGCAGAAACATCATGATGAGCTGGAGCGAGGAAAAACTGGACCTGCTGCAGATCGATGATGTAAAGAGCCGCTTCTTCGTCCGCGTGTCCGGCCACGCCGCAGAGCGCCAGAGTGAGATCGAGGAGCTGTTCGGAAAAGCAGAAATCGTAGCAGTTCCAAGTCTGTCCGAGGAGTTCGCATTTATTACCGGCGAAATCACAGAGCAGGAGTACAGAGAAAAAGCAGAGAAACTCGACGGAATCCAGAGCAGAATCCGCGCGAGAATTTAAGATCTCGAAATAGACATAACTAAAAAGACGTTTCACAGCCGTAAAGCAAGGGGTGTGAAACGTCTTTTTAGTTATCTTAAAATTTATTTTTAAAGATCTGTGCCGGATCCAAAGGAATCCGTATCATATCCCACCGGTTCCGATGCCGGATACAGGACATCTTTCCGTTCCTGATAGAACGCAGCCATCGTGATCTGCATATAGGGCATTACCCACAAAAAGCCGATGGCACAGGAACAGGATGCGAGAATCTCAAGCCCTAAGAAACTTAAGAGAAGCAGAATGTAGCGGAAAAAGTTCTTCTTCATCATCGCAAAGCTCTGACGGATCGCCTGGATCGGGCCGATGCCGGGAGCGTCGTTCATCACAAAGGTGGAAAGGGAAAACGGAACCAGCACCAGCGTGGAAACGAGAGAGCCGATCAGCTTGTAAACGTAAACGTTCATCAGAGAAGAAAGCTCGGCTTCGATGGAAAGTGCTGTTCCAAGCGTCAGTTCCGCACTCGGGGAGGAAAGATACTGGAAGCCCGGAATGCTGGAAATCAGGGCGATCACGGAGCTGATGCCGTTGATGATAAGGAACATCAGCACGTACTGGTCCGGGTGGTGATAGAAAGCGTAGAGCATATCACCGACGGAAATCGGTTCCCCGCGCAGCGTCGAGAGGCAGATCTTTAAGTAGCCCGCCTGAAAGAGGCTGAGGAGCAGGGAAAACAGGAACAGCGTCAGATTCAGGAAAATGATATCGTACAGCGTTGTGCCTGAAAAAATCAGCGTCGGGATGAGGGAGCAGGAGAAGGTGAGAAACAGGTTGATCGCGGTTGCGCCCACCAGCGTGCCGCATCGGCCTGCCATGGCCTCACGGGCCTGCTTTTTCAGTTCTGAAAATTTCTGTTTTTGTCCGTTCATGAAAAATCCTTTCTGGTACCTAGATGGTATTTCCGTCGGTGGTTGTTCCGTTATCCGGTGTCATCTGGTATTCCTGCATGTACTGATTGTAATACCGCTCAAGCAGGTTGGTGCTGCCGCCGCTGACCATGTTGAAAAGCAGGAAAGCATACATGATGCAGATACCGACAATTATGCCGATGGTACAGCCCGCAAGACCGGCTTTTGCCGTGCCGCTCATGCGTCCTGCGCCGCGGCTTAAAAGGGCGAAGATCACGCCGAGCGAGCCGAAAAACAGGGAACCCATGTTGAGCATGAACAAAAAGGAGCAGATCGCCATGACCATCGAAGCGGCTGCAAGGGCCTGCGAACCCGTCCTGCGCGGCGGCTGTACGGGAGGCTGCTGCTGGTAATGCTGATACGGTCCGGGACGCTGGCCCTCAGGCACGCCGTACGGATGGGAGGACTGATAGGAATCTCCGGACTCATTGGTGTTTGGATCGTAATTTTCTGGTGTCATAAAATGTCCTTTCTTCTGCAAAAAAGCGCGGTTTCACACGCAGTCTGTCAAAAAAGCTATAGTAAAGATTTTATCATGTAAGGTTGACAAAAACAAGACCTATTGATAAGGTAATAGAGTGGCTGTTCCGCCAAGGGTCCCGCTTTTTATGCGGGAAAAACAGAGAAGGAACAGCGTGTTTTGGAAGAGACAACAGGAGGAATTTACCTATGGATATGAATCAGGTATTGGCAGCTGAGCTGAACGTCAAACCGTGGCAGGTAGAAGCTGCAGTGAAACTGATTGACGAGGGAAACACGATCCCTTTTATTTCACGATATCGAAAAGAAGCAACAGGTTCCTTAAACGATGAGATACTGCGAAATCTGTACGATCGTCTGATGTACCTGCGCAGTTTAAATGACCGCAAGGCCGTTGTCCTTGCGAGCATCGAGGAGCAGGGCAAGCTGACCGCAGAACTGAAAAAATCCATCGAAGAGGCCGCAACTCTCGTGGTCGTAGAGGATTTATACCGCCCGTACCGTCCGAAACGCCGGACGCGTGCGACGATCGCAAAAGAAAAAGGACTGGAGCCGCTGGCGAATATCATTCTTCTGCAGATGACAAAAGAGCCGCTCGAAAAAGAGGCAGAGGCTTTTGTTTCAGAAGAAAAGGAAGTCAAAACGGCAAAAGACGCCATTGCTGGTGCCTGCGACATCATCGCCGAGAGCATTTCCGATGAGGCCGATTACCGTATGGAGATCCGCCGCAGAACCGAGGCGAAGGGCCTGATCGTCTCGACAGCAAAGGATGAGAAAGCAGAGTCCGTTTACGAGAATTACTATGAGTTTTCCGAGCCGGTATCAAAAATTGCCGGACACCGTGTGCTGGCACTGAACCGCGGTGAGAAAGAAAAATTCCTGAACGTCAAAATTGAGGCGCCGACGGAAGAAATCCTGCGTTATCTCGAGAAAAAAATCATCACCAAAGAGAATCCGCAGACAAAGCCGGTTCTGCAGGCGACCATCGAGGATGCCTACAACCGTCTGATCGCTCCGGCCATCGAGCGTGAGGTCAGAAATCAGCTCACCGAAAAGGCAGAGGATGGTGCGATCAAGGTCTTTGGAAAGAACCTTGAGCAGCTTCTGATGCAGCCGCCGATCGCAGGCCAGGTTGTCCTTGGATGGGACCCGGCGTTCCGTACGGGATGCAAGCTGGCCGTTGTCGATGCGACTGGAAAAGTGCTCGATACCACCGTGGTTTACCCGACCGCGCCGACGAACGAGAAGAAGATTGCGGCAGCGAAAGCCACTGTAAAAGATCTGATCCACAAATACGGCGTCACCCTGATTTCTGTCGGAAACGGAACTGCAAGCCGTGAGTCCGAGCAGATCATCGTCGAGATCTTAAAAGAGATCCCGGAGAAGGTTGCGTATGTGATCACAAACGAGGCAGGAGCGTCCGTTTACTCCGCAAGCAAGCTGGCAACCGAGGAATTTCCAAACTTTGATGTCGGACAGCGAAGCGCCGCTTCCATCGCACGCCGTGTGCAGGATCCGCTGGCAGAGCTTGTCAAAATCGATCCGAAATCCATCGGTGTCGGCCAGTATCAGCACGATATGAACCAGAAGAAGCTCGGCGAGGCGCTCGGCGGTGTCGTTGAGGACTGCGTGAATAAAGTCGGTGTCGATCTGAACACGGCATCCGCGTCGCTGCTGGAATACATTTCCGGTGTCAGCAAGGTGATAGCAAAAAACATCGTATCATACCGCGAGGAGAACGGCCGTTTCGAGAGCAGAAAAGAGCTCCTGAAAGTGGCAAAACTCGGACCGAAGGCGTTTGAGCAGTGCGCGGGCTTTATGCGCATCACCGGCGGCAAAAATCCGCTGGACGGCACAAGCGTTCATCCGGAGAGCTACGAGGCAGTCGAGAAGCTGTTTGCAAAGTTAAATATGAAGACAGAGCAGATCAGCGATGGACCGACGGCGTTCTTCATCAAAGATTACAAAAAGATGGCAGAGGAGATCGGTGTCGGCGAGATTACGCTGCGCGATATCATCAAAGAGCTGCAGAAGCCTGGCCGTGACCCGCGTGACGAGATGCCGCGCCCGATCCTGCGCACCGACGTGCTCGATATGAAGGACCTGAAGGTCGGCATGATCTTAAAGGGAACCGTGCGCAACGTCATTGACTTCGGTGCATTCGTCGATATCGGCGTGCATCAGGACGGACTCGTCCACATTTCCCAGATGACGAAACGCTTCATCAAGCATCCGCTGGAGGCTGTGAGCGTCGGCGATATCGTGGAAGTGAAGGTCATCAGCCTTGATCTGGCGAAGAAGCGGATCGGGCTGTCGATGCTGCTGGATAAATAAAGTGTGATACGTGGGCTGCCCGAAAGAAAACAGGGGCAGCCCGCGGTGTATCAAAGGGGGATTACCATGAATGAGGAAGAAGTGCTGGTCGGACGGATTCAGGATCTGGCAGAGCAGTGTTATCACAGGGATGTTCCGTCACACACGGAGTTTCTGACGCTGGCGGAGCAGGATCTGTTCTACCGTACGGTAAATAAAATCCCGGGCGTGCGTTACGTGCTGTCCGGCGGATACGAGGCGGCAGAGCGGAAAGCGGCGCTGTTTCTGCCATCCTATGCAGAGGACGGTGATGCGTCGATGCTTCCGATCGCAGTCGTGCGCATCAGCCCGCTGAATGAAAAATTTGCGGATGCGCTGTCACACCGTGATTTCTTAGGATCACTGATGAATCTCGGCGTGGAGCGGTATAAGCTGGGAGACATTCTGATCGATGGAAACCAGGCGTATCTGATCTGTATGGCGGATATGGCGGACTACATCTGTGCGGAGCTGAAAAAAGTGCGCCATACGAGCGTGTACTGTGAAGTCGAGGCGGGACTGCCGGAGGAGCTGACGGAGCCGAAAACCGAGCGGAAAGAAGGCTCCGTCGCTTCCGTGCGGCTCGATGCGGTGCTGTCGCTGGCGTTCAGCAGTTCGCGGAGCAAAATGGTGCCGCTGATCGAGGGCGGCCAGGTGTTTATCAACGGAAAGCTGGTGACATCGCCGAGTGCGTCATTAAAAGAGGACGATCTCGTGACCGTGCGCCATATGGGAAAATTCCGCTATGTGGGCGTGCAGAACCAGACGAAAAAGGGAAGGCTGTACGTGGCTGTTGAACGATTTGTCTCATAATAGATATTTTGAGGGATTTTACAGGAAAAGACCATTGACAGTGTTTGTAAAAAGACGGTATTATAGAGGGTATGTAGAAGGTCCGCAGTTATGAGAATTTTCATGAAATTTTTCATACAGAAGCGGACTGCGAAGATTACGTATCAGGAAGGCAGGAAGAAAAAATGGGAAAAATTATACTGACCGGCGACCGACCGACCGGCAAGCTGCATGTAGGACATTACGTTGGTTCACTGCGCCGCCGCGTGGAGCTGCAGAACTCCGGTGAATTCGATAAAATTTACATCATGATTGCAGACGCACAGGCGCTGACCGACAATGCGGACAACCCGGAGAAGGTGCGCCAGAACATTCTGGAGGTAGCACTGGATTACCTTTCCTGCGGACTTGATCCGGAAAAGAGCACCATCTTTATCCAGTCTCAGATTCCGGAACTGTGCGAGCTTTCTTTCTATTATATGAATCTCGTTACGGTTTCCAGACTGCAGAGAAATCCAACCGTAAAATCGGAGATCCAGATGAGAAACTTTGAGGCGAGCATCCCGGTTGGATTCTTCACCTACCGATCAGCCAGGCAGCCGATATCACTGCATTCAAGGCAACGACCGTTCCGGTTGGAGAGGATCAGATGCCGATGATCGAGCAGACACAGGAGATCGTCCACAAATTCAATACGGTTTATGGCGAGGCACTTGTGCAGCCGAAGATTATGCTGCCGGAGAATGATTCCTGCAGACGTCTGCCGGGTATCGACGGAAAAGCGAAGATGAGTAAATCACTTGGAAACTGCATTTACCTGTCCGAGGAGCCGGATGAGATCAAGAAAAAAGTCATGAGCATGTACACCGACCCGGATCACATCAAGATCACCGACCCGGGCAAGATCGAGGGAAATACCGTATTTACTTATCTCGATGCATTCTGCCAGCCGGAGCACTTCGAGCGCTATCTGCCGGATTACGCAAATCTCGACGAGCTGAAAGCACATTACCAGAGAGGCGGCCTTGGCGATGTCAAAGTGAAGAAGTTCCTGAACAATGTACTGCAGGAGACCTTAGAGCCGATCCGCAACCGCAGAAAAGAACTGGAAAAAGACATTCCGGCGATCTATGAGATGCTGAAAAAAGGCAGCGAAGAGGCAGAAAAAGTTGCCGCTCAGACACTGGCGGATGTCAAAGCAGCCATGAAAATCAACTATTTTGATGATCTGGACCTGATCCGTTCCCAGGCAGAGCGTTACGGCAAATAATTACCAATAGAAGATGAATGGAAAAAGCGGACATTATGGTTCCGCTTTTTCTGTTGCAGGGCGGACGAAAGTTCGAAGTCCTGCGGTCGGAGAGGATAGCATATGGTCATACATGGATTTCAAAAGCTGACGCTGCTGGATTACCCGGGCAAGGTGGCGTGCACATTGTTTTCGGGCGGATGTAATTTCCGCTGCCCGTTCTGCCAGAACGGAAATCTCGTGCAGCATCCCGAATGGGAGCCGGTGATTCCGGAGGAGGAGATTTTTGCAGTGCTCGAAAAGCGGCGCGGCGTGCTGGACGGCGTCTGCGTGACGGGCGGTGAGCCGACGCTGGATCCGGATCTGGAGCGGTTCGTGACGAAAATTAAGGAACTGGGATATCTTGTGAAGCTCGATACGAATGGATACCGGCCGGAGATTTTGAAAAAGCTGGTGGAAGAGAAGAAAATCGACTACGTCGCCATGGACATCAAAAACGCGCCGTCCCGGTACGGCGAGACGGCGGGCGTGAAAAAGATCGATGTGATGCGGATCAATGAGTCGGTCGAGTTTTTAAAGAGCGGCGTGGTGGACTATGAGTTCCGGACAACGCTCTGCAAAGAGCTGCATGGAAGGGAAGAGATCGAAGCGATCGGAAAGTGGCTTTCCGGGGCAAAACGGTACTTCCTGCAGAATTACCGGAAATCGGATTATGTGATTGATCCGAGGTTCTCGGGGTATGCGAGGGAGCAGCTCGAGCGGTTCTGCGAGATCCTGCGCGGAAAGATTGAGACGGTGGAGATCCGCGGCGTGGATTAAAAAACGCTTTAAAGCGTGCGGTACCAGTAGCCGAAGCGGGCATCGGGCGCGAGCTCGGAGGGGCGCATCGCCTGCTTGAAGTGGAAAAAGCCGAAGAGGCTTGCCATGAACTGCTCATTCGGCGTGTAGACGCCGGGGACGCCGAAATACCAGAGTTCCTGCTGGTCGCGGTTCCGGGCGAGGAGCAGATGGCGATAGGACGAGGAGCCATGGAGGACGAAGCGGTTCGCATCCACCGAAAGACCGACGGCGCGGAGCTGTGGAAGATCGTCGAGTGAGAGGCGCAGGCAGTCGGTCAGATCATCATCTGGGAACGGGTGGAACTCCGGGAACTGGTCCTGAAGCTGGAGATAGAGAGCAGCGCGGGACGGCGGCACGGCTGCTGCGGCGGGAAAATCGGCGGAAGTCATATGTAGCGGCTGGGCGGCAGAATCCGGGATGGGCTGCGGCGGTTCCGGGTTGGCAGAGGGATAGCTTTCTGCGGTTTTCACAGATTCCGCGGATGCGGGATGGAGTGTGTTGGCGGATGATTGCGTGATCCGGTCTGCAGGAACGGTGTTTACCGTGTCAGTTGATGTGGATTCTGTGGAGACGGTGGATTCCGGGCTGGAATTTTGTGGATAAAGTTCGGAATTGCTGCTGAATTCTGTGGAAAGTTCATCGAACTGTGCTTTGGAAGCGTCTGATGATGGCAGGGACTGCGCAGGTACGGCGGGATCCAGAGGTTCGGGTGTTTCGGCAGTTTTCTCTTCGGTCGGTCTGGTACCATTGTCTGCGGATGTTTTGGGCTCCTGCGGGAGCGTGGGAGCGAAAAACTCCGGCTGAATCGGAAGATCGTCCCACTGGGTGGCAATGACGCCGGTCTGGCGGCAGAGCAGGATCAGACCGCCAAGCTCGTCGAGCGTGACATCCGTCTGCCCAATGGCATCGGAGTGCGTGAAGAGTTTTCCACTCGTAGAAGAGCGCCCCGCAAGGAGATTTCCGAGCGGAATGCCGTACATCCGCCCTGACCGGCGGATAAAACCGTAGACTGTGACCGAGGTCTCCGGCGGAAGAGACGGCGATTTGATCTGGAAGTCCATGCGGCAGAAGCCGTTCTGCGACTCCACGCGGACAAAGCCGCAGCATCCGCCCTTGCGGTTGTTCGGGTATTCGTATAGATAGGCAATGAAACGCCGGTAATCAGACATAAAAACCTCCTGCATAGAAGTAAAAAGAGTAGAAAAAGATACTGCGCTACAGTTCACGATATGCGGGAAGGACAGAAAATATACGCAGAGAAGAAAGGAAGTGCACAATGGAAGAAGAAACAAAGCTGGAAACGCCGGAGGAAAAAGCGCGCCGGAAAGAACGGGAACGCTTCATGCGCCAGGCGATTACGCAGGCGAAGAAAGCGGAAAAGCTGATGGAAGTTCCGATCGGCTGTGTGATTGTGTACGAGGGAAAGGTGATTGCGCGGGGCTATAACCGCAGAAATACGGATAAAAACACGCTGTCCCACGCGGAACTGAATGCGATCCGGAAAGCAAGCAAAAAGCTCGGCGACTGGCGGCTGGAGGGGTGTACGTTGTATGTCACCCTGGAACCGTGCCAGATGTGCGCCGGTGCGATCGTACAGGCGAGAGTCAGCGAAGTCATCATCGGCAGCATGAACCCGAAGGCGGGCTGCGCGGGATCGATCTTAAATATGCTGGAAATGCACGAGTTTAACCATCAGGTGAAGGTCGAGCGCGGCGTGCTGAAAGAAGAGTGCTCGGAGATGCTGAGTGCGTTTTTCCGGAGACTGCGGGTGGTGAAAAAGAAGAAAAAAGAAGAGAGGAAGAGGGCAGAAGAAGGGAAAGAATAAAAGAAGAGGCAGCATCGGGATGGGATGCTGCCTGAGGAAGATTATTTGTTTGAGTAAGTTGCACTTTCGAATATTTCCGTAAAAAATACAATCCCCGCATTTCCAGCAGAAACCATCGAAAAAATCATTGACGAATCCCGAAAAAAGCACTATAATATATGATGTATTTGACAAAATACGGAGAAGTACCCAAGAGGCTGAAGGGTCTGGCTTCGAACACCAGTAGGTCGGAAACGGCGCAAGGGTTCAAATCCCTTCTTCTCCGCTATGCAAAAAAGAGACAGCAAAAAGATTGAAAAATCGAAAAAGCTGTCTCTTTTTCTGTGAGAAATTATGAAATAGATGCAAAACAAAAGAAACAAAGACAGAAAAAGCATCGCCAGTTCACGAAAAGGGACCGATGCACAACAAAGCAAAATAAAAAGGAGAGACAATACATGGCGCAGTTACCACAGGAATTTCTGACCCGCATGCAGGACATGCTGGGCGATGAATTTGATGCATTTTTAACTTCCTACGACGCACCCCGCACAGCCGGGCTGCGTGTGAATACAAAAAAATGCCGGACCGAAGATTTCCCGCCGCTTGTTCCGGGAACGTGGAAGAAAATTCCGTGGATTCCAAACGGCTATTTCGTGCCGGACGGCATGCGCATGGGCCAGTCTCCGCTGTATGCGGCAGGCGTCTTCTATCTGCAGGAGCCAAGCGCCATGACCCCGGCGTCCCGCCTCCCGATCGAACCGGGTGAGCGTGTGCTCGATCTCTGCGCCGCACCGGGCGGCAAAGCGACGGAGCTGAATGCGCGCCTGAAAGGAACCGGCCTTCTCGTCGCCAATGACATCAGCAACGCCCGCGCCAAAGCACTGCTGCGCAATCTGGAGCTGTTCGGAAGTGAAAACGTGCTTGTCACCAATGAGACACCGGCAGGCCTTGCAGACGTCTTCCCGGGCTTCTTCGATAAAATCCTCGTGGATGCACCGTGCTCCGGCGAGGGCATGTTCCGGAAAGACGAGGCAGTCATCGGCACCTGGACCCCGGAGAGGCCGGATTTCTTTGCGGATCTGCAGCGCGAGATCACCTCGGATGCTGTCAAAATGCTGCGTCCGGGCGGCCTCATGATGTATTCGACATGTACCTTCGCCCCGCAGGAGGACGAGGGAACCGTTTCTTTCCTTCTGGAAAACTTCCCGGAAATGGAACTGATCGAGATGGAAGGCTACGAAGGTTTTTCAAAAGGCAATCCAGTCTGGGGAAACAGCGATCCGGAGATCGAAAAGACCGTGCGCATCTGGCCGCATAAAATGAACGGCGAGGGCCATTACCTTGCCCTGTTCCGCAAAAAAGGCGAAGCCATTCCTTATGAGACAGAAGAAAAACCGATCGAAAAGAAAAACAAAAAACAGAAAAACCGGAAAAAAGACCGCGGAACGGAAGCACCGGGTCCGTCGAAAGCAGAAAAACAGATCCTTTCCGATTTCCTGTCCCGGATGACAGCACCGATCCCGGTGGAGGAACTGGAAGTCCGCGCCGGAAAAGTATACCATTCCCCGTCCCTGCCGGATGGCGTGCGGAATCTTCATTTCCTGCGGAACGGTCTGTATCTCGGTGAACTGAAAAAAGACCGTTTCGAGCCGTCACAGCCGTTTGCCGTGACACTCTCCGCGGACAAGTTCAAAGATTACATGAATTTAAAGGCAGATGACGAGCGTACCGAAAAATATCTCCACGGTGAGACAATTTCCGTAGAGCCGGGAGAGACCGCATCGCCGTCGGGCTGGAAGCTGGTCTGCGTCGATGGATTCGGCCTTGGATGGGGCAAACTGGTCAATGGAACCTTGAAAAATAAGTACCCTGTTGGATGGAGAAAGTAGAAAAATCATGCCAGTTTTTGCAGGAAAAACGTCGAAATATTACAAAGTTATTAACAGAAATTAAAAAAGACTTTCATTTCAGACATACTTGTGTTATAATGGCAAAGTACGGCGGGAAAAAAGACCCATTTTCCGCAGTAACTTGGAGCGACAATCAGCAACAGAACGTAATAAGTATGAGGTGTACGACATGAAAAAAAAGAAATTATTCAGCCTGGTTTTGGCCACAGTGCTTACGGCAGCAACCGTTCTGCCATGCTATGGTGCCAGTACAAAGGAGAAAATTTCAAATGCTCAGGCAGAACAGGCTGCCGCACAGTCTCAGCTTGACAGCATACAGAGCAGGATTGACGAACTCAATTCCAAAAAGGGACAATCAGAAGAATATCTTTCCGAACTGAACCAGCAGCTGGACGATCTGCAGAACCGTCTGCAGGAGCTTCAGGATCAGTATGATGCGAAGCAGAACGAACTGGTACAGATTCAGGCAGATCTGGAAGATGCAAAAGCAAAAGAAGAAGAGCAGTACGAAGCGATGAAGCTCCGTATCCAGTATATGTATGAAAATTCTTCCGGAAACGGATACATGGCAATGCTCTTTTCTTCCAAAAGCATTTCAGAGCTGATCAGCCGGGCAGAATACATACAGAAAATTTCCGATTTCGACCGCGATCTTATGCAGGAGTATGAAGACACGGTAGACCAGGTAAAAGAAAAAGAAACACAGGTGCAGGAAGAGCAGGCAGCGATCGTAGAACTGCAGCAGCAGAGCAGCGATCAGCAGGAAGCCATCCAGGAGCTGTACGCAGCAGCTTATCAGGAACTCCGTACCTACTCCGCAGAGCTGGACGATGCAAAATCCAGCGAGAGTGCACTGGTAGATGAAATCAACAGCAAAGCAGATGCAATCAACGACCTGATCCGTCAGGCGAAAGAAGAGGAGATTGCAGCGCAGAAGAAAGCAGAAGAGGAAGCAGCCGCAGCAGCCGCCGCACAGCAGGCTGCCGCAGAAGCTGAGGCTGAGGCCGCCAGAAAACAGGCAGCCGAGGCCGCAAGAGTCGCAGCCGCAGAAGCAGCAAATGCCGCAGCGAAAGCAGATACCGATACAAGCAGCAGCTCCGGAAGCAGTTCTTCGGACAGCAGCGCATCCTCCACGACAACGGGGAGTCCATCCGCGTCAGATACTTCCAGCAGCTCCTCCAGCGGAACATACCTTGGAAGATTTAAACTGACAGGCTATTGCTCCTGTTCCATCTGTACCGGACAGTGGTCCGGCGGATCCACCGCGAGCGGAACCACACCGACCGCAGGAAGAACGATCGCCATGGGCGGTGTACCATTCGGAACGAAACTGATGATCAACGGCCAGGTTTACACGGTAGAAGACCGCGGAACCGCTTACGGCCACGTAGACATCTTCTGCAGCAGCCATTCCGAGGCGCTGAGCTTCGGCGTGCAGTATGCAGATGTATATCAGCTGAGCTGAGAAACAAAGATAAGAGATATGCCGGAACAGAACTTCCGGCATATCTCTTTTTTGACTTTCTCAGAAACTGTCATTCTAAAATAACACCAAAAAGGCCGCAAACCTGTGTAAAATGTACCTTTTGAAGCAATAATAAAAAAAATTAAAAAAATTTCAAAAAAGGTGTTGACATTCCTATAGACATCATATATAATAGCTATTGTTGACGGACGAGAGTTCAGAAAACAAATAAAATCGAAGCGTGGCTCAGTTTGGTAGAGCGCTGCGTTCGGGACGCAGAGGTCGTGGGTTCGAATCCCGTCGCTTCGACTGGAATGAAAATGCCGAAAGCCTTGACAATCAAGAGCTTCGGCATTTTTTCGTATGTCAGAAAGAGAATAGGAAACAGTACACGAGGAGGAAATTTTTGTGAAAGCATTATTTTTTGATATTGATGGAACGTTACTGAGTGAGATTACAAAAGAAATTCCGCAGAGCGCGCTCGATGCATTGAAAAAGACAGCGGAAAAAGGAAATCTTACGTTTATTAATACCGGCCGCACCTGGTCGGAGCTGCCCGAGGAGCTGAAAAAGCTTCCGTTTTCCGGATTTCTGTGCGGCTGCGGGACCTATCTGCGCCGGGACGGCGAAATCCTGATGCATCAGACGATTCCGAAAAAGCGCTGTGAGGAAATCCCGGTTATTTTAAAGGAGTGCAGGATCGGCATGATTCTGGAGGGAACGGATAATGTTTATTTTTCGTCGGAGGTATCCCGTTTTCGGGAGGTCGAGCAGACCCGTGCCTATTTCGCTGCTGTCGGAATCGGACTCGCGGAGACAGCGGAGACAAAAGGAATCATTTACGATAAATTTTGTATCGTAACCGATGCACAGTCTGATATAGAACGTATGTACCGTGAATTTGAGCAGGAGTTTGATATCATGGATCGCCGCGGCGGTGTATACGAAATCGTTCCGCACGGCTGCAGCAAAGGAACAGCTGTGGACTATGCGCTGAAACAGTTTCAGCTGGAGAAAGAAGATGCATACGTATTTGGCGACAGCAGCAACGACCTTACCATGTTCCGGTGCGGCGCACACACCATTGCGCTTGGAAAACATGATGAGATTCTGGATCCGTACACAGAGTACGTAACCGATACCGTCGAGCGGGACGGCGTGGCAAAGGCGATGGAGCATTACGGATTGATCTGACAGAAAAAAAGAAAGCGAAGGGGCGCATTTGAAAAGAAATTTTCAGGTGCGCCCCTTTGGTTGCAATTTTCTGAAAAAGGAAACAAGAAAAGCAGCGTCTGAAAAGGTATGTGCATTGCAAAGTAAAAAATTTCATGGTAATATAAAAATGAGTTTTTATGTATATTTGTAATGATACCAGGAGGTGAGCGTTCAGAAGTTCCATGGAAACAGAAAAAAATCAGATAAATAAAAAAAGCCTCAGATACCGTTTTACAGCAGGAACGATCGGAGTAAGTGTCTGGCAGCAGGAATGAATGCTCACTTGGCAAAGCTATAAAAATTGAAAACATAAAGAGAATTTTGTGTGAATATTGTGTGTAGTGGCTGCAACTTCTCAAATCCGTATACCTGTTTTTCACGTTTTGTAGGATATTATAACGTAAATGTAAAACTGGCAGGGACAGGTTCTCTGTATACAGATAAAAGCAGGATAATGAAGTATAAAACAGAGAGAGGATTTTTATAAAATGGAAAAGTATGAAGACAAAATATATTCTTTAGGTGAGGCTGTAACGGGACAGACACAGGCTATGTCACAGGCCGTACAGAAAACACTGGAAAATAATGGCGGGGTAGGTATAATGACAGGATCTTATGACCAAAACCTGTCTATTTTGTCTGTGAATAATCTGCTGTTGCATAGTACAGGATATACATTCGATACTTTCATGGAACAGACAAAAGGCTCATTGAGAAACTTCTTTTATGACGAGGAAGATAGACTGGAGCGAGACCGTTTTTTGCAGCTTCACGGAACAGGGGAAGCACAGATCCTTACAGCAGACGGTACAGTGAAAAATGTACGGCTTTGTAAAGAGGATGCGACAGATGAGGCGGGCAGACAGATCTGGGTTATGTCCGTACAGGTCAACTGGGATCATGTAAATTTGACACTGCTCAATGAGGCTATCTATTCCGGTTTCTGGTATTTTGACTGTGACGAAAACAGTGAGATTGTGAATGCAAACTGGAGTCATGAATTCCGAAAAATGCTTGGCTATCATGACACTCTGGACTTTCCGAATAAATTGGAATCCTGGTCAGATCTTCTGCATCCACAGGATAAAGAAAGAGTAATGGTGCAGCTTCAGGCGGCAATTAAGGATAAGACGAACCAGATAAAATACCAGGTAGAGTATCGTATGAGAATGAAGGATAATCAATACCAGTGGTTTCGGGCATCGGCAGAAGTAATACGCCGTCTGGATGGTTCTGCCAGCAGGATTGCCGGGATTTTTATTAATATTGATGCGGAAAAAAAAGAGGCCATGCAGGCACAAAAATCTGCTGCTTTCCACCGGGCTTTTACGAAAGCAGACCTGTGTGAGTATTATGTAAATCTGGAAGCGAATACTTTTGATACCTTTAAGGTTGAACCGTCCCTGATGACAGTCTTTGAACAGAGTCATACATGGGATGAACTGATCCGTCATTTTGTGGATTCCTATGTTGTGGAGACAGATAAGAAGGCGGTATCCTCTTTTTACGACCGTGGTTATATTGCAGAAAGGCTGAAGGGTCTGGAAACCGAATTGGCTTTAGAGTGCCGTATCACTCTGAATGGAGAAGAACGATGGGTCCGCAATGTGGTCATACGTGGCGAAATAGAGGATTCAGAATATGCCATGATCTTTCTGCGTGATATCACAGAGACAAAGGTAGAGAGCGCACGGCATCTGCAGATGGCAGCGGATAATGCTTCCATGGAGCAGCTGATTCAGAGTATTGTGCGTCTGGTTGACCGCTTTGTTGTCTGTGATCTGGAAAATGACAGATATGAATTCTATAACCTGAATGGACAGATGCTATATAAACCTTTGGGATTCTATCATGATTTTCAGATGCAGGTTCTTGAAAAGTATAAGACACTGGAACCATTGGAAACTATGGACATCCTGATCGCACCGGAAAATATCCGGAAGAATCTGAAAAGTGAAAATGATATTTATAAGTTTGAGTACTGCAGCCTGGATGAAAAGACTTATAAGATCGCTTCTTATATTCCTTTGGAATGGAAGAATGGAAAGTTGGAAAAGGTATTGCTGGCATCCATGGATGTGACACAGGAGAAGAAAGCAGAGATTGAATCCCGTCAGGCACTGAAAGAGGCTTACCGGTCTGCAGAAAATGCAAACCGTGCGAAAACAGAATTCCTTTCCAATATGTCACACGATATCCGGACACCGATGAATGCCATTGTCGGCCTGACAGCAATTGCAGGAGCAAATATTGAGAGCCAGGACAGAGTCATTGAATGTCTCAGCAAAATTACAAAATCAAGCCGTCATCTGCTGGGGCTGATTAATGAAGTGCTGGATATGGCACGTATTGAAAGTGGAAAAATGACGCTGGCACAGGAGGATTTCAATCTGCCAGATCTGGTGGATAATCTTATAACACTCACAAAACCGGTGATTGATGAACATAAACACAATTTAGATATACACATTAATCACATTGAACATGAGAGTGTCTGTGGTGACAGCCTGAGAATCCAGCAGGTATTTGTGAATCTGATGAGTAATGCGGTCAAGTATACACCGGATGGCGGGAATATTACTTTTTCCATAGAGGAAAAGCCAAATGGATTTTCGGAACTTGGATGCTATGAATTTACGATTGAGGATAATGGGATCGGTATGTCACCGGAATTCCAGAAAATCATGTTTGATCCTTTCAGCCGCGCAGATGACCATCGGACAACCAGAGTCCAGGGAACAGGTCTGGGAATGGCAATCAGCAGAAATATTGTGAACCTGATGAATGGTAATATTAAAGTGGAAAGCACCTTACATAAGGGAACTAAAATTACAGTAACAATTTATCTGGAACTTCAGGAAAAAGAAAAAGAACAGGACAGAAATCTGATGAATCTACCTGTTCTGGTTGTGGATGATGATAAGACATGTTGTGAAAGTACAGTTGCCACATTGAAGGAGATTGGGATTACAGGCGAATGGGTTCTCTCCGGCAGAGAAGCCGTTGAGCGCTGTTATGCACATCATGAACTAAAAAATGATTACTTTGCTGTTATTTTAGATTGGAAAATGCCGGATATGGACGGAATTGAAACAGCCAGACAGATCCGGAAACGGATAGGGAAAGAGATTACCATTATTGTACTGACATCTTATGAATTCAGTGAGATCGAAGAAGAAGCAAAGGCTGCAGGCGTAGATGCTTTTATTGCAAAACCGCTGTTCCGTTCCCGTTTGACGGCTACATTGCGGCAGTTTACTTCTGGCAGAAAAGAAAAAACAGCAAGAAATTATCTGGATGAGCTGTCTGAAGCAGATTACACAGGAAAAAGAATTCTGCTGGTCGAGGATAATGAGTTAAACAGAGAAATTGCTGTTGAAATTCTGCAGATGACCGGGGCGGAAGTGGAAACGGCAGAAAATGGAAAAATTGCAGTTGAAAAAGTAGAAGCTTCTCCGAAAGGCTTGTATGACCTTATTTTTATGGATATCCAAATGCCCGTCATGAATGGTTATGAGGCAACCGCAGCAATCAGGAGCCTTCCGGGTGAACAGGGAAAACTACCGATTGTTGCCATGACAGCAAATGCTTTTGCAGAAGATGTACAGCTGGCAAAAAATACAGGCATGAATGGACATATCGCGAAACCGCTGGATATGAATAAGCTGAATGATGTTCTGGAAAACTGGCTGTAATTGTTTCCCAATTATTGAATTAATGATTTTATCAGGAAAGAATGAGGAAAATACGAGGATGAAAAAGGCAAAACAATGTCTGACAGCATTACTGCCAGGTGTGCTTTTAGCAATTACTGTTTTGTCTGGCTGTGGACAATCTCAAAAAGCAGTATCTAAAAATGACGATCACCTTACCGTGTATCTGTGGGAAAATCGTTTAATGAAAAATATTGTACCCTATATCCATGAGCAGTTTCCAGATCAGGATATTGAGTTTATTACCGGTAACAATGATACCGATTTATATAGCTATTTTGAGGAACATGGTGAACTGCCGGATATCATAACCGTACGTCGATTTTCTGGAAAAGATGCACAGGATCTGGAGCCATATCTAATGGATTTTGCTTCTTATGACGTGGTTTCCAGGTATTACTCCTATGCATTGCAATATTATAAAAATTCAAAAAATGAGATTCAGTGGCTTCCTATCTGCGGTATACCGCAGACGATTATTGCCAACAAGACATTGTTTGAACAGTATGGAATCAAGATACCGAAAAACTATAAGGAATATGCACAGGCATGCCAGCAATTTTATGATAATGGTATAAAACCGTATTCCCTGGATCTTGCAGAAGACTGGTCTGCTCATGAGGTGATTCAGACAGGTGCAATTGGGGAATTCATGAGTCTGGATGGAATCGAATGGAGAAGCTCAGCTGAAAGTGCATCAGGGGATATCGCGTTTGATGATGCGTTATGGAAACGTATTTTTTCAGAAACCAATACATTTTTGAAGGACTCACATTTTACAAGTGATGATATCAGCGTCGATATTAATACTGCAACGCAGATGTTCCTTGAGGGAAAAGCAGCAATGTTTCATGGTTATCCGGCACTTATGCAGGAATTTCAGGAACAGATGGATGCAGAATTAACTCGTATACCGTTTTTTTCACAGATTTCGGATGAAGCTTTTATAAATATGACCCCTTCTCTGAATATTGCATTTAACAAAGAACTGGAAAAAGATCAGGAAAAACTGGACCTGGCATTCGATGTCCTGGAGTGTATGATTTCAAAAGAAGGACAAACATTGATCGCAGATGGAAAGGGTGTAATTTCATTAAATGTAGATGTTCCAAACATGATGGAAGATGTACCTGGACTGGAAGATGAAATTAATAATAATTCTGTTTATATCCGATATTCTGCTCAAAAATCATTTGATGCCAGTCTTGAGGCTGTTCACGGATTATTGTCAGGGGAAATGGATGAAACACAGCTGATGAAAGAATCTGGCATTGCCAGAACTTTCAATCAGCTCTTTTTTAGCATCAGTTCCCTCTTGACATTTTTTCATTTCCTGCTATACTTATCAAAAGTAATTACTAAAGATAACTAATTTTTAAACAGAAAGGAACCTTTTCCATGACACAGGAAAAATTAAAGCAGTTCCTGGATGCGTGTTTTGATGCAAAGCGTCTGATCGAGAAGCTCCCGGACCTGCCGGACGGTATGAAGCCGCGGCAAGTGCATGTGCTGGATGCGGTGAATGAGATTCAGAAAAAGCAGGGCTTCTGCCGCGTCAGCGACATCAGCAGCTATATGAACACAACGCTGCCGAGCATCACCAAGCTGGTGCAGGAACTGGAGGAGAGAAATCTTCTCGTGAAACAGGCGGATGAAAAAGATAAGCGCGTGATCAACCTGACACTGACCGAAGAGGGAAAAGAGTTTGTGGAACTCCGCGTGACGCACTTTCACGGGGAATGGGCATCCCGCCTGCCAGATCTGGACGACGCGGTGGTGGACGAATTTGTGCATGCAATCACACGGATGCAGGAAACGATGCCGGGAATAAAAGGAGTGAAAAACAATGGCAAAAGAAAATAAGAAAGAAATATCGTTTGTAGAGGGACCGATTTTCCAGTCCCTGATCCGCTTTGCGCTGCCGGTGCTCGGCGCGCTGATTCTGCAGGCGGCTTACGGTGCGGTCGACCTTCTCGTGGTCGGCTGGTTCGGCGATGCGTCGAGTATTTCCGCTGTCGGAACCGGAAGCAACTTCATGCAGATGGTAACACTTATCATCACCAGCCTTGCGATGGGTTCGACCGTTATGATCGGCCAGCACATCGGCGAGGGCAAGCCGGATAAGGCCGGCAAAACCGTGGGACTCGATTGTTCTGTTCGCCATCATCGGTATCGCCATGACGGTGATTCTGGAGCTGTTCGCAGGTCCGATTGCCAATATTTTACAGGTCCCGGCGGAGTCTTTTGACAAAACCGTCCTCTACCTGCGGATCTGTTCCGGCGGTATTCTGATCATCATCGCGTACAACGTCATCAGCAGCGTGCTTCGCGGAATCGGTAATGCAAATCTGCCGCTTTTATTCGTCGGCATCGCCTGCGCAGCCAATATTGCCGGAGATCTGTTCTTCGTCGGTGTGCTGAAACTGGACGTTGCGGGAGCAGCGCTTGCGACGGTTCTGGCGCAGCTGATTTCTGTCATCGCCTCCATGGGTGTGTTGAAAAAAGGCAATCTGCCGATTGAATTCAAAAAAGAAGACTGCCGCATCGACCATGACGAGCTGAAGAAAGTCCTGAACGTCGGTGTGCCGATCGCGCTGCAGGAGACGACCGTACAGATTTCCTTCCTTGTGATCAACTCGATCATCAACGGCATGGGCCTTATGCCGTCCGCCGGATACGGTGTGGCGCAGAAGCTGACCTCATTCATCATGCTGATCCCGTCCTCTGTGATGCAGTCTGTGTCAGCATTCGTGGCACAGAACACCGGAGCCGGAAAGAAAGACCGCGCGTGGAAGGGCTTCCTCACCGCAATCGCAACGGGCTGCTCTCTTGGAGTTGTGATTTTCTGCATCGGTTTCTTCGGTGGAAGTGTCATCTCCAGAATCTTCACGAGCGATCCGGCCGTTATCGAGCAGAGCGCCGCTTACCTGCGCGGTTTCGCACCGGAATGTATTCTGACCTGTGTGCTGTTCAGCAGCATCGGATACTTCAACGGCCGCGGCATCAGCATCCCGGTTATGATCCAGGGAATCACCTCCGCCTGCCTGATCCGTATTCCGCTGGCGCTGTTCTTCTCACACCTGCCGAATACGAACCTGACCTTCGTCGGCATGTCCACCCCGATCACAACCGTATACGGCATCTGCTTTTTCATGATCTGTTTTACACGGTTAAAGAAAAAAGGGCAGATGTAATTGAATCAAACATAACAGAACTGCCTAGGAAACGGCACGGAGCGATCCGCCGTTTCCCAGGCAGTTTTTGGTATTGTTTGTCTGGAACTTTTTTGATACAATACAGACAGAAAGAGCGGAACCCTGTTCAGAAGGGACAGAACAGACGGAAAGGGGAAGAGGAGTGGATAACAGAGAAATCATCAATGAGACACTGGTCCATCTGTTTCACGAGATACAAAAACTGGAAGAAGAGGCGATCATCACCGAGGATTTCAAGGATCTGACGAACAACGATATGCACATCATAGAAGCCGTCGGCCTGGAGGGCGGCAATATGTCATCAATCGCGGCAAAGCTCGACATCACGGTCGGATCGCTGACAACGTCGATGAACAGTCTGGTGAAAAAAGGCTACACCGAGCGGGAGCGCAGCGAGAAGGACCGCCGGATCGTCTACATCCACCTGACCGGAAAGGGACGGCAGGCATTCCATCATCACGCAAAATTCCACGAGCAGATGACGGATGCCGTGATGGCGGAACTCGGAGAAGAGGAAGTGCAGGTGCTCGGGAAAACGCTGAAAGCGCTGACGGACTTCTTTCGGTCGTATAAAAAATAGAAACAAAAAGGCTTTTGCAGCCGGGACAGAATCAGAAAAATCTGTCCGGTATGCAAAAGCCTTTTTCGCATGGAAACGCATAGAAAAATGCTATTTTTCTACGCCGTTCTTCTCACAGATATCCGCGAGCACACACCGTTCACAGTGCGGTGTCGTCCGCGCAGTACAGACCTCGCGTCCGTGCTCCACAAACCGGTGGCAGAGCGAGCTTCCTTCTTCCGGCGGCACAATTTTCCAGAGTGCCATCTCCACCTTCTTCGGATCCTTGCAGTCATGCACGAGCCCGATGCGGTTGCACAGCCGGATGCAGTGCGTATCCGTCACAATCGCAGGCTTTTTGAATACATCGCCCATAATCAGGTTCGCACTTTTCCGTCCCACGCCCGGGAGCTTCAAAAGTGCGTTAAAGTCATCCGGCACCTGGCTGTGGTACTCGTCGCGCAGCATGCGCATGCAGGCGTTGATGTCGCGTGCCTTGCTCTTTCCAAGACCGCACGGCCGCACAATTTCCTCGATTTCCTCCGGTGTCGCGTTTGCCAGCGCATCGATATCAGGATACTTTGCGTAGAGATCCTCCACCACAACATTGACCCGCGCATCGGTGCACTGTGCGGCCAGGCGGACACTGACGAGCAGCTTCCACGCCTGGTCATAGTCAAGCGTACAGTCGGCGTCAGGATATTCTTGTTTCAAACGTTCAATGACGGCAAGCGCCAGTTCTTCTTTTGTCATCGTGTTAAACTCCCATTCTCAAAGATATTAAAACAGCGAAAGCTATCAGGATCCTTTCTCGCGTGCTGCCTTCCGAAGCTGCAGCGGCGTCGTGTGAAACCGCTCGCGGAAGAGGCGGTGAAACAGCTTATCGTTTGTAAAACCATGCTTTTCCGCGAGCGTGCCGACCGGCAGATCCGTGGCGATCAGGTCGCGGTAGATGCGGGAAAGACGGTAGGAATTCAAGTATTCCAGATACGTCGTTTCCATGTTCTGGCGGAAGAACCGGCAGAAATATTCCGGCTGCAGCGAGACAACATCGGCAGCCTCCTTCAGCGTAATCGGCCGCTGGTAATTTTCCTGCGTGTACGTCAGAATCGTATCGAGCCGTGTCTGCGTCCGGGAGCTCATCGGGTGGTGCGCAAGCGGGCTCTTCTCGGAAAATTTCGTGTAGAGCAGATCGAGAAACGTAAAAAGCTCCCGCTGGAACGTCAGCAGATAGCCGTCGGGCATTTCCTCATGAAGCTGCATCATCGAAAGCAGAAGACGCCGGAACTGGCTGATATTTTTCTGCACTTCCGGATTCGTACTGTCGTAGTCAATCGAGAACCAGAGCTGTGACGGATCAGGCAGATAGTTCGCAAGGAACGCATCCGGAATCTGCATCAGAATCGAGCGGTTTCCCGTGGACGGACAGCGCGCCGTGTGGATACGCCCGGAATTGATCAGCAGAAATTGACCCGGAAGGACGGTCTTGGTGCGGTCCGAGAGCGTGACAATGGAGGAACCCTCCAGAATATAAATAATTTCCAGCGCGTCGTGCCAGTGCGGCGGCGAAAAACTGCCGAAATCGTCGGTTACACGAAATTCGATGCTGCGGTTCGGCTGCAGCGTGATGTGTTCCTGGCGTGTCTGGCGCGGCAGATGATCTTTGCGTGGCATAAAAAACTCCTTTTTTGTTCAACTTAGTGTATCACTATCTTATCACGAAACCCCCGAATTGGGTATAGCAATTTTTGCATGAAGTTGTTATAATAAATGAACACAAAGCCACGTCACATACGGCTTCGTGCAAACTCAATCTAAAGAAAAGTGAAGGAAGAAAACGTATGTATCAAGTATGGAGTAACTTTTTAAATCCCGGCCAGATCGCCATGCTGGGAATCGTGGTCACCTTTCTGCTGACCTTTCTGGCGTTAAAGCATCCATTTTCCTTTCTGCCGAGCGATCACGGCAGAGAATTTGCCGTAAACGGCGGCCTCTCCCGCGGAAAACTGCGCGGCGTCGGCCTCGTGATCGTCATCTGTTTCCTGATCGGAAGCGTTCTGTTCCTGCCTCTTGGCGCCGAGTATGCGATCTACGCGATCCTGCTCGTCTGCATCATGCTGAGCGGCTACCTCGATGATGCATCCGAAACCCCGTGGAGCGATTACAAAAAAGGCGCGATTGACCTCGTCATCTCCATTGTGACCGTCATCACCTTTGTGAATTACAATTCCACCACGATCTACTTCGGAAGCATGTCCCTTACCATTCCGAAAGTGGTCTACATAATCCTCGGCATCATCCTGATCTGGATTTCGATCAACGTTACAAACTGTTCCGACGGTGTCGACGGACTCTGCGCGAGCCTTTCCTGCGTGGTCATCTTCGCATTCAGCATGATTTTCCATGATGCTCTGGGAAGCTTCACCGTAGCCAACTACCTGTTCGTGGCAGCACTTCTCGCGTACCTGTATTTCAATACCTCGCCGAGCAGCATGCTGATGGGAGACGCCGGTTCGAGAGCACTTGGCTTCTACATCGCCATCCTTGCCATGCAGTCCCGCCATCCGTTCTTATATCTGCTGATGGCAGGCGTGATGATCGTCGACGGAGGAATCGGCCTTGTCAAAGTATTTTTACTCCGTTTCCTGAAAATCGCGATCCTCAAAAATACAAGAACACCGCTGCATGACCATGTCCGCCTGAAATACAAATGGTCCGACAGTCAGGTTGTGATCCGCTTTGTGATCCTGCAGATCCTGCTGGCAGTTGTTGCCTATCTGATTGTGGTATAAAGAAAAAACAAAAGAAGAAAGATGGGAGTGTGTCCCGGCAAAAGTAACTGGAAATGCAACAGGATACTTTTGCGGGACACACTCCCGTTTTGCATATTGGAACCAGAAAAAGGTTCAAACCGGAAAAAAGATAATATCGCCGTATTTTTTCACAGAATCCTCCCTGTTTTCGACAGGAAAAGTGTGGTAGGATAAAATTACCAAAAAACGTCAGCCTGAAACAGGAATTCTGTAAAAAATGATGAAAAGAGAGTGCTTTTCATCCTCTGTTTCGGGCGCATCAAATCAGGAGGTAATGAAAAGATGAAATTCACAGAAGGTTACTGGCTTCCGAGTGAAAAAGCAAATGCATCCCATGCAATGCAGGCTTATGAAGTAGAGCAGATTCTAGGCGGTATGCGTATCCTGGCTACCACACGTCCGATCGAGCACAGAGGCATGACCCTGAACCTGCCGACCATCACCGTTGAGTTCGTAGCACATACACCGGACACCATCTCCATGGAGGCATGGCACTACGAAGCCTACGACAACAAAGTTCCGTCCTTCGACAAAACAGAGAGCGTATACGAGGACGTAACTGTAACGATCAACGAGGATGAGGCAGTTCTTGATACCGGAAGCGTACAGGTCCGCGTACAGAGAAAAGGTGTCTTTGCTTACACCTTCGAGGCAGATGGAAAAGTTCTGACCGGAAGCGGCTTCCGCAACCTTTCCTATATCAGATGGGATCGCAAGCAGAGCACCATGCTGCCAGCCCAGAATTACATGACCGAAAAATATCAGCCATATATGGTAAGCGAGCTCTCCCTTGGCGTCGGCGAGTGCGTATACGGCCTTGGCGAGAGATTTACTCCATTCGTAAAAAACGGACAGGTTGTAGACACCTGGAACGAGGACGGCGGTACGGCATCCGAAATCGGCTACAAATGCGTACCGTTCTACATGACAAACAACGGCTACGGTATTCTCGTTGACAGTACCGACAACGTTTCTTTCGAAGTAGCAAGTGAAAAAGTAGAGTATGTCGGCTTCTCCGTACCGGGCGAAAGAATCAAATACTATCTGTTCCACGGACCGTCACCGAAGAAGATCATGAACGAGTACACCGCGCTGACCGGACGCCCGGCACTTCCTCCGGCGTGGTCCTTTGGTCTGTGGCTGTCCACATCCTTTACCACAAACTACGACGAAGAGACTACCACATCCTTCATCGAGGGAATGGAAAAGAGAAATATTCCGCTGAGCGTTTTCCACTTCGACTGCTTCTGGATGCACGAATTCCACTGGTGCGATTTTGAGTGGGACAAGAAATGCTTCCCGGATATTCGCGCAACCTTAAAGAAATATCACGACAAAGGTCTTCACATCTGTGCATGGATCAACCCGTATATTGCACAGGGAACCGCATTCTTCAAAGAAGGCGCTGCAAACGGCTATCTGCTGCAGAGAGCAGACGGAAAAGGCGTATGGCAGACCGACAACTGGCAGGCAGGTATGGGCCTTGTGGACTTTACCAACCCGGATGCGGTTAAATGGTATACCGATAAACTGAGAACTGTTCTGGACTGCGGCGTAGACTGCTTTAAGACCGACTTCGGCGAGAGAATCCCGGTTGACGTTATTTACCACGACGGAAGCGATCCGCAGGCAATGCACAACTACTATACATACCTGTACAACCAGGCAGTATTCAGCCTGTTAAAAGAAGTAAAAGGTGAGAACGAGGCAGTTCTGTTTGCAAGAAGTGCAACAGCAGGAAGCCAGAAATTCCCGGTACACTGGGGCGGCGACTGCTCTGCAAACTATCCGTCCATGGCAGAAACGCTGCGCGGCGGCCTTTCCTTCGCCATGAGCGGCTTCTCCTTCTGGAGCCATGATATCTCCGGATTCGAGAGCACCGCAACACCGGATCTGTACAAGAGATGGTGCGCATTTGGACTGATGTCTACCCACAGCCGTCTGCACGGATCCACAAGCTACCGTGTGCCGTGGCTGTTCGACGAAGAGTCCTGCGACGTAGTAAAATTCTTCACCAACCTGAAATGCTCGCTGATGCCGTACATTTTCCAGAAATCTGTAGAGGCACACGAGGAAGGAACCCCGGTAATGCGCCCGATGGTATTCGAGTTCATGAACGACCCGGCCGTTCCGTATCTGGATCAGCAGTACATGTTAGGTGATGCCCTTATGGTTGCACCGGTATTCCGCGAGGATAAAGTTGCACAGTACTACCTGCCGGAAGGCGCCTGGACTGAGCTTCTGACCGGCGAGACAAAAGAGGGCGGAAGATGGTATCAGGGAACCTACGACTACTTCTCCATGCCGCTGTATGTAAGAGAGAACAGCATCGTAGTAAGAGGAAACTGCGACACCAAACCGGATTACGACTACGCTGACCACGCAACTGTTTGCGTATATCAGTTAAAAGACGCAGCCGAGACAAAAGTTCCGGATATCCACGGAAACAATGTATTCACCGTAAAAGCAGTCAAAGACGGCGACACAGTGAAAGTATCCGTAGAAGGCGCACATACCGAACTGAAAGTAGAAGTCTTCGTCGGAAATGAGAAGAAAGAAGCTGTTCTGGCAGCAGATGCAAGCGAAGTTGTTGTTGCATAAGCATCGGAATGTAAGAATATAGGGAGGGAGAGGCACGGAAAAGCAAATTTTTCTGTGACCTCTCCTTTCAACAAATAATAGCAAGGATTCTCCCACCTCTATAGGTGGTGAGATGAATTGCAAATAAGAAAGTTAACAGCAGTGGCGGGCGGAGAGAAATCGGTATCCCCCACTGACATGAGGCAAACCACAGTCAGCATTCTGCTGGCATGTCAGACTCTGTGAAATTACCGACTGTGGATTGAAACAAAAAGGAGGAAAAAACAATGCGTTTTCAGACAAAAAATGGTGTGTTAATTGCACAGGCAAACGGAGAAACACTGCGGATTGAGCCGTGGGGAAAAGATTCCTTACGTGTCCGCGCAACCATGCTTCCAGAATTTTCCGGAAAAGACTGGGCGCTGACCGAAGTGCCGGAAAAAACAGAGGCAAAAGCAGAGCAGTTTGAGGTCGATCATCTGGAAATCGACGGATCGATGGGAAAAAGAACCAGCGCATCCATCACCAATGGAAAAATCCGTGCTGTGGTCAACTTTGCAGGAGTTATCACCTTCTACAAAGAAGAACAGGAAATTTTAAGAGAATATCACCGTTGCTACGACGGAACGATCAGCAAAGAGAGCCGCTGCTTAAAAACGGTCAACCGTGAGTGGAAAGGTGTGATCGGCGGAAGCGAATACAGCCTGAACCTGAAATTTGAGAGCAACGACGAAGAGAAGATTTTCGGAATGGGCCAGTATCAGCAGAAATACATGGATCTGAAGGGATGCACCCTGGAGCTGGCGCAGCGGAACTCCCAGATCAGCGTACCATTCGCCGTATCCAGCTTAGGATATGGTATGCTGTGGAACAATCCGGCTGTCGGACAGGTAACCTTCGGAAAGAACTACACCGAATGGACTGCACGCTCGACCAAAGATATGGACTACTGGCTGACCGCAGCCGATACACCGAAAGAGATCCTGGAAAATTACACCGCAGTGACCGGCCGCGCGCCGAAATTCCCGGAGGACCGTATGGGCCTGTGGCAGTGCAAGCTGCGCTACCGTACGCAGGAGGAAGTGCTTGAAGTGGCACGCCGCTACCAGAAGGAAGGCATCAAAATCGATCAGATTGTCATCGATTTCTTCCACTGGACCGTACAGGGCGACTGGAAATTCGATGAAAAATACTGGCCGGATCCAAAAGCCATGGTGGACGAACTGCATTCCATGGGAATCAAAGTTATCGTTTCCGTATGGCCAAGCGTAGACCGGAAGAGCGAGAATTTCTGGCCGATGCTGGACCGCGGCCTGCTGATTAAAACAGAGCGCGGCGCCCTGCAGACGTATGATTTCCAGGGGGACTGCGTGGAAATCGATGTGTTCAACCCGGAAACCAGAAAATACGTCTGGGAAGTCTGCAAGAAAAACTATTATGATTTTGGAATCGATGCCTTCTGGCTGGACAACTCAGAACCGGATTTCGGCGTTTACGATTTCGATCATTACCGCTATATCGACGGACCTGCTCTTTCCTGCAGCAATATCTATCCGCAGCTGTACAGCCGTGTCTTCTATGACGGCATGAAAGCAGAAGGAGAAGAAAATATTGTAAACCTGCTTCGCTGCGCCTGGGCCGGAAGCCAGAAATACGGAAATGTTGTATGGTCCGGCGATGTGCCGAGTACCTTTGAAGCCTTCTATGATCAGCTCCAGGCCGGCCTTAATATGGGTCTTGCCGGCATTCCATGGTGGACAACCGATATCGGCGGCTTTATGACAGATGATGTCAATGACCCGGATTTCCAGCAGCTTCTGATCCGATGGTATGAGTTTGCCGTTTACTCTGCTGTTTTCCGTATGCACGGCGACCGCGGACCGCACAACATTCCACCGCTCGATGACCGTGATTTTGGCGGCGGCTACCTGTATACCGGCCAGTCCAATGAACTGTGGAGCTATGGAGAAGAAAATTACCAGATCATGAAGAAATATTATGACATCCGCATCCGCATGCACGATTACATCAACAGCTGTATGATGAGGCATCCGAAAACGGTTCTCCGCTGATCCGTACCATGTTCTATGAGTTCCCGGATGACAAAAAATGCTGGGAGCTGCAGGATCAGTATATGTTCGGAAGCGAATACCTGGTAGCGCCGATTTTCCATCTGAACGAGTTTGAGCGTGAAGTATATCTTCCGGAAGGACGCTGGGAAGACACCAGAGACGGAAAAGTGTACGAAGGTGGACAGACTATCCGTGCCGCTGCACCGATCGATTCGATTCCGGTATTTAAGAAAATGGCATAAGATCGTGTAAAAAGGTCAAAAAAGAAAACAGTACAGAAGACACACACAGCGTGGGGACTTTTCTGTACTGTTTTCTTTTCGACTCTAACTGCGCATCAGATATCCATATTTGCGCATCTGTCGGCGTATGATCTGCTCAACACGCTGGCGGATTTCCAGAGGATAGTAATCGGCCAGAGAATCCAGTTCCGTGCAGACATCTTTTGCAGTAAAGGAAAAGTGAAGCTGGATACCGTATAATTCCTCCGCAGCATCCAGCTGTGTATCAAAATCAGAGCTGAAAGGTTTGGCTTCGATGCGTTCTATACAGACATCCATCGGCAGATCCAGAGGATAGTCATTGCTAATGTCTGCAAACAGGCATAAACCCTGATCGAATAGAGGACTTGGAGAATATTGCTCTGTTTCTGTATCATATAGAACAGCGATGTTGTTGGTGTGCCGGTCTTCGTTTAGAAAGAAGGCATCAATTTCCAGCATAGCGGTCAGATATGCACCGAAATTCTGAATTCCCGTCATGTGTTCCATCTGATCTGCCAGAAAACGAATGCGTTCCGCCGGTTCTGAAAAAGCAGCAAGCGTGATTGCCAGACTGTCTCCGGTATTCTGGCGGTACAGTTTTTCCAATGGGATCAGCATCTGATTTGCTTTTAGAAAATCAGGACTGGAACAGCCACTGCGGAGAGTGCCGCGGTATGCAATCCGAACAGGCTGATACAGGACAAACGGGTGGGAAAGAGTGCTTTTTTGCAGTAAATGAGACACCAGTGTCTCCGAGAGTCCCTCATATCCCATATAGTCGGATTTGTACCAGATATTACCGATTTTCCACTTGAGCTGGTCCCCTTTTGAGGTGTGATCTGTTTTTTTGACAGGCAGCTGATGATCAAGACGGATCTGTTCCATGGCGTGCCTCCTTATTCTTCAGAATCAGGATCCATTGCTCGTCACCGGCCATTCGCCCATCTGTTTTTTCAATGATAAGCAGCGGATCATAAAAGGGAAGTCCCATTTCTTTTAAAATATCTTTGGCATGATCGCGTGTTTTGGGAAAACAGCGGCTTTCCAGAAACCAGGTAAAATCATCCCAGGTCGGATGCTCCACAACGCCAAAGGCACGAAGCGGAATTTTTTTTGTGTAATTCTGGATTGCAATTTTCTCATGACGGAAGTCGATATCAATCGTTGTGCAAAGCTGATCGCGGTAAAGAAAACACATCCGCGTTTTGACATCGGGATCCGTGCTGAAACAGTGAGCACGGGCAATTTGATTGTATACCGTCTGCCTGCTGACCTGAAAGGTGCGCGCGATCTCGGCAATACTTTTTCCCTGCTGCTGCATGGCAGCCATCTGAATGATTTGCGGCAGCGAAAAAGCTGGTTTTCTTCCAGCCGCATGGCGCAGTGCTTCTTTTTTCGCTAACTGCTGGTATTGTTTCGCGTCTTTGGAAAGCTTGCGCAGCTCCTTTGGGTCCGTTGTTCCAAAGATCTCGTAAATCTGTTGCTCAAATGTGTTTTTCATGCAATCACCTCGTTTCTGCCATTACTGTATCACAGAGATCTGAAAGCGTCAAGAAATCATTTATTGACAAAAAACGAACTGATTGAGAAAAGTTACGGCTCGCAGATGTCTGAGAACAGCAATCATGGCGATGAAAGAACTTCCCTGCAGTGCAGGCAAAAGCTTGGCAGAAAAAAGCAAAGGCAGACCCCATTCTGCGTGAAAAACTGCTTCAGACAAGGGAAAATCCGAATCCAATCCACGCATTCTGCGAAATCTGCCATGCCTATGGCGTTTCCATCTATGAAATGGATCTTGCCATGGCAGGTGAAGAATTTTACGCAGAAATCAAACGCAGCACCAATGGCGGCAGAGAAAATTCCCCGGCGCTTGAAGGGGAAGATGACTTCTATGAGCTGTTTCTGGCAGCGTTAGAAAATATATGATTTTTTGCGAAGAATGTAAGTATTGATGAGTGTGGAAAGCTGCATGGACAGTGCCTGATGAACCTGCGAAGGGCTTGCCATGTCGTAGACGACACCGTCAAAAACTTCGAAGCGTTTCTCTTCTGGAAGCATTTCATACTGTTCCAGCGTGACTTTTTCGAGCTGTGGTTGAAGAACTGGCGTCATAAAATACACATCTTTTCCCAAAAATGAAATGAAATCGCTTAAAATTCTTTCTTTAAATGTTCTGCGAGAATCGTATCGTAATCGCCTTCGATTTCCTCATCGCGCCCTGCATACCGCAGATTGGTCTCCACGCCGACCGGCTCCACATCGTCTGCAAATTCCCAGATATGATACCGCAGACCGCGGTGCTCAAAGTCGATGCTTCCGCAGTTATCCTCTTCCGTATAGGAAAACGTGATTTTTTTCTCGTTTAAGACAGATTGAATTTGTGTCATATGCATAAAGCGTGATACCTCCGATTTTGTAGTTATCTGGAATAAAAAACAGCTACATTTGTTTACATTAGTATAGAACAGGGCGGGAGAAAATTCAATCGAAATTCTGGTCAGAATCATCGCAGCAGCTCTCACACGCGGTGTGCAGAGACAGCACGGCGTCGGAACGACCATCAAACATTACGCCTGCAACAATCAGGAAGAAAACCGCCGCGGCGTATCGAGCATCGTCTCCGAGCGCGCTCTGCGTGAGATCTATCTGAAGGGCTTCGAAATTGCAATCAAAGAATCCCAGCCAAAGGCGATCATGACCTCCTACAACAAGGTAAACGGTGTCCACACCGCCAACAGCTACGATCTGTGCACAACCGCTGCAAGAAAGGAATGGGGCTTTGCCGGCATCATCATGACAGACTGGACCACAACAAACGCTGACGGAGGCTCCTCTGCCGCAAAATGCATCGCTGCCGGAAACGATCTTGTGATGCCGGGAACCGACACCGACCGCCGCGAAATCCTAGATGCGCTGAGTGCCGAAAATGACCAGTATCTCGAGGAAAAAGACCTGACCGCCTGTGCCCAGAGAATCCTGGAAATGATTTTTACTTCCAATTCATATGAATAATGCGGCGTTTTCAGGGATAAAATAACATCAGAAATAGCTGCCGCCCCTTCGCAAAGCGAAATTTTCCATGCGGGCTTTGAATGTTACAGTTCGCTGAGATGCAGTGAACTGTAACATTCAAATAGTTGGGCAATTTCACGATTGAAATTTCCCATAACATGTATTAGAATATAAATGATATCAATAAATACGAGGACGTGAAAAGAATGTCAGGATTAAGTAACACACAATATTTTAAAGTAAAAACAGAGCCGGAGATTCAGGTAAAAGAGGTACTCGAAACCGTTTACAACGCCATGGTAGAAAAAGGGTATAATCCAGTCAACCAGATCGTAGGCTATATCATGTCAGGCGACCCGACGTACATCACAAGCTTTAAGGGAGCCAGAAGCCTGATCATGAAAGTAGAGCGTGACGAGCTGGTAGAGGAACTGTTAAAAGAGTACATCAAAAATGAATCCTGGAAGTGAGCGTAATTACTATGAGAATAATGGGATTAGATTACGGCTCAAAAACAGTAGGGGTGGCAGTCAGCGACGCCCTGGGTCTTACTGCGCAGGGAATCGAAATTGTCCGCAGAAAATCGGAGAATAAGCTGCGTCAGACGCTGGCCCGGATTGAAGAGATAGCAAAAGAGTACGGCGTGGAAAAAATCGTACTCGGCTTCCCGAAACATATGAACAACGACATCGGAGAGCGGGCCGAAAAATCTCTCGAGTTCAAAGAAATGCTGGAGAGACGGACAGGCCTGCCCGTTGTCATGTGGGACGAGCGGCTGACAACGGTCGAAGCAGACCGCACCATGATGGAAACCGGAATCCGCAGGGAAAACCGCAAGGAGTACGTAGATATGATTGCAGCTGTTTTTATCCTGCAGGGATATCTGGACTATCTTTCCCATCAGAAGGAATCACAGGAAAACTGAACAAAGGAATATTGTATGGAAAAAATAACATTTGTAACAGATGATGGCGGCAAAGAAGAATTTTACGTGGAAGAGCAGACCAGAATCAATGGAGTCAACTATATTCTGGTATCCGATTCAAAGGACGACGAGGCAAATGCCTATATTCTGAAGGATATCTCCACCGACACCGACGCAGAGGCAGAGTATGTTATGGTAGAAGACGACACCGAATTCGATGCCGTTTCCGGCGTATTTGCTTCCATGTTGGATGACGAGGCAGACATCACCTATTGAACCAGCCGTTTTGAAGCCATACCGGGACGCAGACAAAGCGGGACCGGGACAGCGCTTTAAAGGGCAAATCCTGCAGGTGCGGGACATGCTCCATCAGCCTGAAGTGACGCTCAGGGGATGCGCGCGTGAAGCCGTACCGGTAACGGAATCGTTTGGAAAACATGCGCGGAGGTGCTATTTGAAAAAGAATAATGGAAGTAAATTAAAAATTATACCGCTTGGCGGTCTGGAACAGATCGGTATGAACATCACCGTTTTCGAGTATGAGGACAGTATCATCGTCGTAGACTGCGGACTTGCATTCCCGGAAGACGACATGCTCGGTATCGACCTGGTCATCCCGGATGTAACATATCTGAAAGAAAACATCGACAAAGTCAAAGGCTTCGTCATCACCCACGGCCACGAGGACCATATCGGAGCCCTGCCTTACATCTTAAAAGAAGTGAACGTGCCGGTCTACGCCACCAAACTGACGATTGGCCTGATCGAAAATAAATTAAAGGAGCACAACCTGCTCCGTACCACAAAACGGAAAATCATCAAACACGGACAGTCCATCAACCTGGGCGCATTCCGCATTGAGTTTATCAAAACAAACCACAGTATTGCAGATGCAGCAGCACTGGCCATCTACTCCCCGGCAGGCATTATTGTCCACACCGGAGACTTCAAAGTCGACTACACACCAGTCTTTGGTGATGTCATCGACCTGCAGAGATTCGCAGAGATCGGAAAGAAAGGCGTTCTGGCACTGATGTGCGACAGTACCAATGCAGAGCGGCCTGGCTTTACCATGTCCGAGCGGACCGTAGGAAAGACGATCGACGGCCTGTTTGCCGAGCATCAGAATTCCCGAATCATCATCGCAACCTTCGCATCGAACGTCGACCGTGTGCAGCAGATCATCAACTCTGCTTATAAATACGGCCGTAAAGTTGTCATCGAGGCCGCAGTATGGTCAACATCATCTCCATCGCGCAGGAGCTGGGCTACATCAATATCCCGGAAAATACCCTGATCGATGTGGAGCAGATGAAAAACTACACCGGCGAGCAGCTTGTCCTGATCACCACCGGAAGCCAGGGCGAGTCCATGGCAGCACTGTCCCGTATGGCGGCACACCTGCACAAAAAGATCTCGATCCTGCCGGGCGACACCGTGATCTTCAGTTCCCACCCAATCCCGGGAAATGAAAAAGCCGTTTCAAACGTCATCAACGAACTGTCTGCACAGGGTGCCAACGTCGTATTCCAGGACGTTCACGTATCCGGACATGCCTGCCAGGAGGAAATCAAACTGATCTACTCCCTGGTAAAACCGAAATACGCCATTCCGGTACACGGCGAATACCGCCACTTAAAAGCACACGCAGAAGTAGCACAGAGCCTCGGCATCCCGAAAGAGAACATCTTTCTCATGTATTCCGGTGATGTCATGGAACTCGATGAGGACGGCGCAGCAGTAACTGGCAAAGTCCACACCGGAGCCATCATGGTCGACGGACTCGGCGTTGGTGATGTAGGAAATATCGTCCTGCGTGACCGCCAGCATCTGTCCGAGGACGGAATCATGGTCGTTGTACTGACTCTCGAAAAGAGAACGAACCAGCTTCTGGCCGGCCCGGACATCGTATCCCGCGGTTTCGTCTATGTACGCGAATCCGAGGATTTGATGGGCGAGGCAAGAGAAGTTGTAGAAGAGGCGCTGGATGGCTGCCTTTCCAAAAATATCTCCGACTGGGGCAAGATCAAATCCACGATCAAAGATGCCCTCGGCGATTATGTATGGAAGAAAACAAAGAGAAGACCGATGATCCTTCCGATCATCATGGAGGCATAAATACCATGGACAAAGTAACAGAATGTCTGGATGCGCTCATCGAAGAAATGAGGGAGAGCAGGGCATATCAGAATTACTTGTGGATGGAAGAGGAACTTGAAAAAGACCCGGACTTAAAAAGCCGGGTCGACGACTATCGAATCCGCAACTACCGACTGCAGCAGTCCGAAAACGTAGACCTTTACGATGCGGTAGATTCCCTGGAGCGGGATTCCTACGCACTCCGCAAAAGCGAGAAAGCAAACGCCTATCTTGAAGCGGAACTCGAGGTCTGTAAGATGGTACAGAAGGTGCAGGACTGCATTTCAGAGGCAATCCGCATCGGAGTACCGGAAATCTAAAACCGAAAATCAAAAGGAGAGCGCCCATGTCCGAAAAGAAAAGGGATGCCGGATACCGCGCAGCGCTGACAGGTGCGAAAGGAACCGTGCGCCTGCTCATTTACGTCTGCGTGATTCTTGTGATCATTCTGGCAGCGAAAACTTCATATCAGTTTGGACATGACGTGTTTGCCGAGGAGCCAGTCGCATCCAGAGGAAAAGGAAAGGAAGTCACCGTACAGGTGCGTTCCGGCATGGAGGCGAAAGAACTTGGCGAACTCCTGAAAGACAACGGACTGATCGACGAAAGCCTTCTGGTTTTCGAAGTCCAGTACCGCCTGTCCGGCTACTACGGCGGCATCAAGGACGGTTCCTACGTGCTGAACACCGCACAGACCGTCAATGAAATGCTGGAAATTCTGGCGGGCGTCAACACCGAAGGACAGCCGTCCGCGGAATAACGCACGTTTGCAAAACAAGAGGAATCTTACATGATAATAGACGAACGAATGGTAACCTACATCAATTCCCTGGACACCGGCCACACCCCGTTTCTGGAAAATCTGGAGCGGACGGCCAAACAGACAAAAGTGCCGATCATTCGCCGTGAAATGCAGAGCTTTTTAAAAGTATTCTTAAAGATGAAACAGCCAAAGAGAATCCTGGAGGTAGGAACTGCCGTAGGATTCTCTGCTGTTTTCATGGCACAGTACGGCGAACCGGACGCAGAGATTACCACAATAGAAAATTACGAAAAACGCATCCCGATCGCACGGGAGAACTTCGAAAAATCCGGCTTCGCCGACCGCATCACGCTGATCCCGGGAGACGCTGCAGAAGTCTTAAAAACCCTGGATGGTCCGTACGATTTTATCTTTATGGACGCCGCTAAGGGACAGTACATCCACTTCCTGCCGGAAGTCCTGCGTGTCCTTGATAAGAACGGCGTACTGATCACCGACAACGTGCTGCAGGACGGCGACGTCATCGAATCCCGCTTCGCCGTGGAACGCCGGAACCGCACGATCCACAAACGGATGCGGGAATACTTATTTGAACTGACACACAATGAAGGGCTGCTGACATCGGTCGTGCCGCTGGGAGATGGAATCGCGATCACGATGAAAAGCCATGAGAAGAGAGAGGAAACAACATGAGAAAACCGGAATTACTGGTTCCAGCCAGCAGTCTGGAAGTATTAAAAGTAGCAGTGATCTTCGGCGCAGATGCCGTATATATCGGCGGAGAAGTCTTCGGACTCCGCGCGAAGGCGAAGAACTTTTCGATGGGAGATATGAAAGAAGGCGTGGAGTTTGCGCATGAGCATGGAGTGAAAGTGTATGTCACCGCGAATATTCTGGCACATAATCAGGATCTTGAGGGCGTACGCGCTTACTTTGCCGAATTAAAAGAGATCGGACCGGATGCACTCATTATTTCGGATCCGGGAGTGTATCGGATTGCGATGGAAGTGTGCCCGGAGATTGAGCGGCATATCAGTACACAGGCGAATAATACGAACTATGGAACGTATCAGTTCTGGTATGAACAGGGGGCGAAGCGCGTCGTGACAGCGCGGGAGCTGTCGCTGGCGGAGATTAAAGAGATTCGGGAGCATATTCCGGAGGAGATGGAGATCGAGACGTTTATTCATGGGGCGATGTGTATTTCGTACTCGGGAAGATGTCTGCTGTCCAATTATTTCACGGGAAGAGATGCGAACCAGGGGGCTTGTACCCATCCGTGCCGGTGGAAGTATGCGGTCGTGGAAGAGTCCAGACCGGGGGAGTATCTGCCGGTGTATGAGAATGAGAGAGGGACGTATATCTTTAACTCGAAAGATCTTTGTATGATTGAGCATATCCCGGATTTGCTGGATGCGGGGATTGACAGTTATAAGATTGAAGGAAGAATGAAGACGGCGCTGTATGTGGCGACGGTGGCAAGGACGTATCGGAAGGCAATTGATGATTATCTGGAGAGCCCTAAGAAGTATGAGGAGAATATGGAGTGGTATCGGGATCAGATCTCGAACTGTACGTACAGGCAGTTTACTACGGGATTTTTCTATGGGAAGCCGGATCATGAGAGCCAGATTTATGATAGTAATACGTATGTGAAGGAGTATACGTATCTGGGGATTGTTGGGGAGAAGAATGAAAAAAGCAGATATGCGATTGAGCAGAGAAATAAGTTTTCGGTTGGGGAAGAGATTGAAGTGATGAAACCGGATGGGGAGAATGTCTGCGTTACGGTGAAGGGGATCTGGGATGATGAAGGGAACCAGATGGAGAGTGCGCCGCATCCGAAGCAGAAATTGTGGATTGATCTTGGCGTAGAATTGGATAGGTTTGATATTTTGAGAAGGAAAGAAATGGAATAGGATAGGAAAATAAAAGGGGATTAGGAACGTGTCATTTTCGAAAGGTTGCTAATCCTTTTTTTGCGCGAATAGAGATTATGTAAAATAATGGTAATGATAAAAGAAACAAATAGGAAAAAGTTCGACATTCTGTGAAGAAAGTTGCTTCATAATGTTTACAAACTGGAGCAAATAAGCTAGAATGTACATGATATTAGTGGGCGAAGGCTAAATGCTGTTTTAATAGGCCATAAGTCACAAAAATATGGTAAGTATCATTACAAACGGAATGTATATAACTGGCAATGTCTGGTCTACAAACCATATTGACGTAACATCGTCGAAAAGGGCCTGCTTTGCACACTTTATGGGGTGCTAAAACTAGTTATGCTTCACAACTGCATGAACTTAAAATGCTTACAATCTATACAAAACGCTGAACTTTTAACCTCTGCGACACAAAAATGGCACAACTTTTTCGGAAGTTATGAGAAAATGGAGAAAAACAGGGGGAAACAACAAAAATCCATGAGTTTATCATTAACGTCTGAAACTTCTGTTGAGTACACTTATCTGACCCGCTAATGACACCTACATCATAACGGTTTGTTGAGTTATGAAAAATAGAGAAAAACAGATGATTTCTACTTCATAAAACAGCTGTTGAGTAGAGCATGTATGGTGATGATAATTACATGTTTTGAGTGGTTAAAGTGAATGACTTGTTCATAACGAACAATGAATGGTGAGAATTGGACTGGATGATATGTATAGCTTTAACAAAACTCATGCACCGACAGGGTTCGATTCAACAATCCAACACTTAGAAAAAACGTCATTGCAGGGTATACGGGGTTCGACTGTATAAAATAACACTTCGGTTATAGAGGAATAGAGACGAGTGTGGTTATCACACAGTGGAAATTAGAGAGAAATACTATCTGTGAAGAGCAGATGTGTACATAGATTAGGAAGTTAACAAAAATGGAGGAATACATATGAGCACAGTTACTTTAGATAATAAAACGATTTTAATCACAGGTGCAGCCGGTTTCATAGGCTCCAACCTTGTGAAACGAATTTATCAGGAGGCTCCTTCTGCTACGGTCATCGGCATCGACAACATGAATGCTTACTACGACGTGGCACTCAAAGAGTTCCGCCTGAACGAGCTGGCCAAGTATCCCACATTTACCTTTGTCAAAGGCAACATCGCCGACAAGGAGCTGATCACGGAGCTGTTCGAGAAGTACAAGCCGTCTGTGGTCGTCAACCTTGCAGCACAGGCTGGTGTGCGTTACTCCATCACCAACCCAGATGCTTATGTGGAATCTAACTTGGTCGGCTTTTTCAATATCCTTGAAGCATGCCGCCATTGCGAGAGTCTAGAGCACCTGGTGTATGCTTCTTCTTCCTCCGTCTACGGTTCCAACAAGAAGGTTCCGTACAGCACGGATGACAAGGTAGATAATCCTGTTTCACTGTACGCAGCAACCAAGAAGTCTAATGAGTTGATGGCACACGCCTACTCCAAGCTCTACAACATTCCGTCCACTGGTCTGCGATTCTTCACCGTGTATGGTCCGGCAGGCCGTCCTGACATGGCTTACTTCGGATTCACCAACAAGCTAGTGAAGGGCGAAACCATCAAAATCTTCAATTACGGCAACTGCAAGCGTGATTTTACTTATGTGGATGACATCGTTGAGGGTGTTGTTCGTGTGATGAAGAATGCACCGAACAAGAAGAATGGTGAAGATGGTCTGCCGATTCCGCCGTATGCAGTTTACAACATCGGCAATCAGAATCCGGAGAACCTGCTGGATTTCGTGCAGATTCTTTCTGAGGAGTTGGTTCGTGCAAAGGTACTGCCGGAAGATTATGACTTTGAGGCTCACAAGGAGTTGGTTCCGATGCAGCCGGGTGATGTGCCTGTGACCTATGCAGATACGAGCGCACTGGAGCGCGACTTCGGGTATAAGCCGAGTACAAGCCTGAGAACTGGATTAAGAAAGTTCGCTGAGTGGTATGCTGAGTTTTATAAATAAAGAAAATTAGAGGGATAGAAAAATGAGAGAGTTTAAGGATTTAAAGATTGCTGTGGCTGGTACTGGTTATGTTGGTCTTTCTATTGCTACGCTGCTGTCTCAGCATCACAAGGTGACGGCGGTAGATATCATTCCTGAGAAAGTAGAGCTGATCAACAACAAGAAGTCTCCGATCCAGGACGAGTACATTGAAAAGTATCTGGCAGAAAAAGAGCTGGATTTGACTGCAACTCTGGATGCGAAAGAAGCATACAGTGATGCTGATTTTGTAGTTATCGCTGCACCTACCAACTACGATAGCAAGAAGAACTTTTTCGACACCAGCGCGGTTGAAGCGGTTATCAAGCTGGTTATTGAGTACAATCCGGAAGCTATCATGGTTATCAAGTCTACGATTCCGGTTGGATATACTGCAAGTGTTCGTGAAAAGTTTCACTGCGACAATATCATTTTCAGCCCGGAATTTTTAAGAGAGAGTAAGGCATTGTATGACAACCTGTATCCTTCTCGTATCATTGTTGGCACTGATGTGGAGAATGCTCGTTTGGTAAAGGCTGCACACACTTTTGCTGAACTCCTGCAGGAAGGTGCTATCAAGGAGAACATTGATACTCTGTTCATGGGCTTCACCGAGGCAGAGGCAGTTAAGCTGTTCGCCAACACTTATCTGGCACTGCGTGTCAGCTATTTTAACGAACTCGATACTTATGCGGAGATGAAGGGATTGAACACCCAGCAGATCATCAATGGTGTATGCCTCGATCCTCGCATTGGTACTCATTACAACAATCCGTCCTTTGGCTATGGCGGTTACTGCCTGCCTAAAGACACCAAGCAACTGCTGGCAAACTACGCAGATGTGCCGGAGAACCTGATCGAAGCAATCGTTGAGAGTAATAGAACTCGTAAAGACTTTATTGCCGACCGCGTGCTGGAAATCGCTGGTGCATATGAAGCAAATGACAACTGGGATGAGAGCAAGGAGAAAGAAGTTGTGGTTGGTGTGTATCGACTGACCATGAAGAGCAACAGCGATAACTTCCGTCAGAGTTCCATTCAGGGTGTCATGAAGCGTATTAAGGCAAAGGGTGCAACCGTGATTATCTATGAGCCGACCCTGAAAGATGGAGAAACTTTCTTTGGCAGCAAGGTTGTTAATGACTTGGATGAGTTCAAAAAGCAGAGTCAGGCCATCATCGCAAACCGCTATGACAAGTGCCTGGATGACGTGAAAGAGAAAGTTTACACCAGAGATATTTTCCAGAGAGATTGATGATAGACGAGGGAGGAAACAGTTATGAAGGGTATTATTTTGGCAGGCGGTTCTGGTACACGCCTGTATCCATTAACGAAAGTTACGAGCAAGCAGCTCTTGCCTATTTTTGATAAGCCGATGATTTATTATCCGATGTCCGTTCTGATGAATGCTGGCATCCGTGACATTCTGATTATTTCCACACCGCAGGATACTCCTCGTTTCGAGAACCTGTTGGGTGATGGTCACCAGTTTGGTGTGAATTTGACCTATGCTGTTCAGCCTTCTCCGGATGGGCTGGCACAGGCCTTTATCATTGGTGCTGACTTTATTGGTAATGATTCTGTGGCTATGGTGCTGGGTGACAATATCTTTGCGGGTCACGGATTAAAGAAAAGATTGACTGCCGCAGTAGAAAACGCTGAGAGTGGCAAGGGCGCAACTGTGTTTGGCTACTATGTGGATGATCCGGAGCGTTTCGGTATTGTTGAGTTTGACAAGAACGGTAAGGCCGTTTCTATCGAGGAAAAGCCAGAGCATCCGAAGAGCAACTACTGTGTAACTGGCCTGTACTTTTATGATAATCGTGTGGTCGAGTTTGCAAAGAACCTGAAACCGTCTGATCGTGGTGAACTGGAGATTACCGATTTGAACCGAATTTATCTGGAAGATGGTTCTTTGAATGTTGAGTTATTAGGTCAGGGCTTTACTTGGCTGGACACCGGTACACATGAGAGCCTTGTGGATGCCACCAACTTCGTGAAGACTGTGGAGCAGCATCAGCACCGTAAGATTGCTTGCCTGGAGGAAATCGCATACCTGAACGGTTGGATTAGCAAGAATGAACTGATGGAAGTCTATGAGGTTATGAAGAAGAACCAGTACGGCCAGTATCTGAAGGATGTCATGGACGGCAAGTATCAGGAGCATCTGTATTAATTAAGGCACGAGTAGAAAAACATAGAGATAAGTGTAGAGGAGAATAGATCATGAATATTATTGTTACCGGCGGTGCTGGTTTTATTGGTAGTAATTTTGTGTTCCACATGTTGAAAAAGTATCCAGATTACCGGATCATTTGTCTGGACAAGCTGACCTACGCAGGCAATCTGTCCACACTGGCACCGGTTATGGATAACCCGAATTTCCGTTTCGTGAAAGCAGATATCTGTGACCGCGAAGCTGTAGACAAACTGTTTGAAGAAGAGCATCCAGACATTGTGGTGAACTTTGCGGCAGAATCGCATGTTGACCGTTCTATCGAAGATCCTGGCATCTTCCTCCAGACCAATATCATCGGTACCAGTGTGCTGATGGACGCATGCCGCAAGCACGGCATCCAGCGTTATCATCAGGTTTCTACCGATGAGGTTTACGGCGACCTGCCGCTGGATCGTCCTGATCTGTTCTTCACTGAGGAAACTCCGATTCATACCAGTTCTCCTTACAGCAGCTCCAAGGCTGCAGCGGACCTGCTGGTTCTGGCTTACCACCGTACTTATGGTTTGCCTGTGACCATTTCTCGCTGCTCCAACAACTATGGTCCGTATCATTTCCCGGAGAAACTGATTCCGCTGATGATTGCCAATGCACTGGCTGACAAACCGCTGCCTGTTTATGGCGAGGGTCTGAATATCCGCGACTGGCTGTATGTGGAAGACCACTGCAAGGCCATTGACCTGATTATCCACAAGGGTCGTGTTGGTGAAGTCTACAACGTTGGTGGTCACAATGAGAAGCAGAACATTGAGATTGTGAAGATCATCTGTAAGGAGCTGGGCAAGCCGGAAAGCTTGATCACTCATGTGGGTGATCGCAAGGGTCACGATATGCGTTATGCTATCGACCCGACCAAGATTCACAATGAGCTGGGCTGGTTGCCGGAGACAAAGTTCGAGGATGGTATCAAGAAAACTATCCAGTGGTATCTCGATAACCGTGAGTGGTGGGAGACCATCATCAGCGGTGAGTATCAGAACTACTATGAGAAAATGTACAGCAACCGCTAACAGGAGGAAAGAACATGAAGTTTTTTGTAACAGGCGTTGGTGGTCAGCTGGGACATGATGTGATGAATGAGCTGCTAAAGCGCGGTCACGAAGGTGTGGGTTCTGATATTCAGGAGAACTACAGTGGTGTGGCAGATAGTTCTGCGGTAACAAAAGCACCGTATGTGGCTCTGGATATTACTGATAAGGACGCTGTTGAGAAAGTAATTACAGAAGTAAATCCGGATGCCGTGATCCATTGTGCAGCATGGACTGCTGTGGATATGGCAGAGGATGACGATAAAGTTGCGAAGGTTCGTGCTATCAATGCAGGCGGCACGCAGAACATTGCAGATGTTTGCAAGAAACTGAACTGCAAGATGACTTATATCAGTACGGACTATGTGTTTGACGGTCAGGGCACAGAGCCTTGGCAGCCGGACTGCAAGGATTACAAGCCTTTGAATGTATACGGCCAGACGAAACTGGAAGGCGAGCTGGCAGTCAGCCAGACGCTGAAGAAGTATTTCATTGTCCGTATCGCATGGGTATTCGGTTTGAATGGTAAGAACTTTATTAAGACCATGCTGAATGTCGGCAAGACGCACGCTACTGTCCGCGTGGTTAATGACCAGATTGGCACACCGACCTATACATATGATTTGGCTCGACTGCTTGTTGATATGAATGAAACCGAGAAGTACGGCTATTACCATGCGACTAACGAGGGTGGCTATATCAGTTGGTATGATTTCACAAAGGAAATCTATCGTCAGGCTGGATATAAGACGGAAGTCCTGCCGGTGACCACGGCAGAGTATGGTCTGAGCAAGGCAGCTCGTCCGTTCAACAGTCGTTTAGATAAGAGCAAGCTGGTGGAAGCAGGATTTACTCCGCTTCCGACTTGGCAGGATGCACTGAGCCGATACCTGAAAGAAATCGAGCAGTAAGAGGAGATAGAGAAAATGGGACAGATTAAAGTTGAGAAAAATGTAGGTGGCATCGAGGGTCTTTGTGTTATCGATCCTGCTGTGCACGGTGATGCTCGTGGCTATTTTATGGAAACCTACAATGAGAAAGATATGAAGGAAGCTGGCATTGACATCCACTTTGTGCAGGACAACCAGTCTATGTCCACAAAGGGGGTGCTGCGTGGTCTGCACTTCCAGAAGCAGTATCCGCAGTGTAAGCTGGTTCGCGCCGTGCGCGGTACTGTGTTTGATGTAGCGGTTGACCTCAGAAGCAGTTCTGAGACTTATGGTAAGTGGTATGGTGTGACCCTGTCTGCCGAGAATAAGAAGCAGTTCCTTATCCCAGAGGGCTTTGCACATGGTTTCCTGGTTCTGAGCGACGAGGCAGAGTTCTGCTATAAGGTTAATGACTTCTGGCATCCGAACGATGAGGGCGGCATGGCTTGGAACGACCCGGAAATCGGCATTGAGTGGCCGGAGCTGAAGGGTGAATACAAGGGCAATGCAAGCGCAGAGGGCTATACGCTGGAAGATGGTACGGCACTGAACCTGAGTGATAAAGACCAGAAGTGGTTGGGACTGAAAGACACTTTTAAATTTTAAGAACACAGGGGTAGGAAGAATGCAGTGGGAAAACGAAGTACAACACGTGTTTCTGGTAGGAGCTAAGAGCTTAGGTGCATATGGCGGATACGAGACTTTTGTTTATAAGCTCACAGAGTACCACCAGAATAAGAAAAATATTAAATATCATGTGGCGTGTAAGGCTAACGGTGACGGCTGCATGGATGAAACAAAAGTGGATGGTGTGACCAGAATCAATGATCATGAGTTTGAATTCCACAATGCACATTGTTTTAAGATAGATATTCCTCAGATTGGACCTGCACAGGCAATTTATTATGATGTTGCGGCATTGAAGGCTTGCTGTAAGTACATAAAAGAACATCGGATTAAGCATCCAATCGTTTATATCATGGCTTGCCGTATCGGACCCTTTGCTGGTCATTTCTATAAAGAAATCCATAAGCTGGGTGGTACTGTGTACCTGAATCCGGACGGACACGAATGGATGAGAGCAAAATGGTCTGCGCCGATCCGGAAATATTGGAAGATTTCTGAGCAGATGATGGTTAAATACTGTGACCTTGCTATCTGTGACTCAGTGAATATCGAGAAGTATATCCACGAGTGTTATGACGGAAAAGGCATCAAGGGCAGAAATCCGAAGACCACATTTATTGCGTATGGTGCAGATTTGACTCTTAGTAAGTTGGCTGATGACGATGAGAAGCTGGTGAACTGGTATAGAGAAAAAGGACTGACGAAAAAGGACTACTATCTTGTCGTCGGTCGTTTTGTACCGGAGAACTCTTTTGAAGTTATGATTCGAGAGTTCATGAAAAGCAAGAGCAAAAAGAACTTTGCCATTATCACAAATGTGAACGAGAAGTTCCTGAATGAGCTTGAAGAAAAACTTCATTTCAAGAGCGATAAGAGAATTAAGTTTGCCGGCACTGTTTATGATCAGGAGTTGCTGAAGAAAATTCGAGAGAACGCATATGCTTATTTCCACGGCCATACGGTTGGCGGTACGAATCCGTCGCTGATTGAAGCTCTTGGTAGTACAGATCTAAACCTGCTGGTTGATGTTGGTTTTAATAAAGAAGTCGCAGAAGATTGTGCGCTTTATTGGAGCCGTAAGCTGGGGAGCCTTGCAAAGCTCATTGATAAGGCTGATCAGATGAGTACAGATGAAATTGCAGAGATGGGCCGGAAAGCCAAGAAGCGTGTGGCAGAAGAGTACACGTGGGATAAGATCTGCAGGCAGTATGAAGACGTGTTTGTAAAATAATATGTTGGGAGAAAAGTATGAGGATTATTATAGCAAACTACCGCTATTTTATAGCCGGTGGACCAGAAAAATATATGTTTAAATTTATGGATGCAGCAGAAAAAATGGGAATTGAAGTGATTCCATTTTCTGTTAATAATCCCCGAAATGAAAAAACTCCATACAGCCAATATTTCGCAAAGCCGCGTTCAAATCAGCTGATGTATGCAGATACAAAAAAATCTCTGGGAAATTTGGTTGGAATGGTAAGGGCCACAGTCTGGAACTACGATGCGGAAAAACGCCTTAGACGTTTAATTCGTGACACTAAGCCAGATGCTGTTTATATTCTCCATGAAGTAAATCATCTTTCACCATCAATCATTCGTGCAGCAAAAAAAGAAGGAGTCCGAGTTGTACATAGAATATCTGACTTCTTTATGTTTTGTCCTAAATATGATTTCTTATGTGCAAATGAAATATGTGAAGCCTGCTTACACGGAGATTACAGAAAGGCAATTGAACATAAATGCGTAAAAGGCTCAAAGGCAGGTACACTCTTGAGAGTAATGGCAATGAAGTTGTATGCAGCTACTAAGGTATTTGATGATGTTGACCAATATATTTGTACATGTGAATTCAGTAAAAATAAGTTGATTGAAGGTGGAATTTCAAAAGATAAAATTACCTGTGTTCCGACATTTATTGATGCAACGTCAATTACACCGTGCTATGAAGATGACAAATACTTTCTGTTTCTAGGTCGAATGGCACATCAAAAGGGAACTATCTATGCAATTGAAGCTATGAAATATTTGAGAGATACAGATTATGTTTTGAAAATAACAGGTCAAATATCTGATTCGGAGGAAGATCAAAAAATTTGGAATTATATTAAAGAGAACAAATTAGAAGAGAAAATAGTTTTTACTGGATTTAAACATGGTAAAGAATTACGGGAGTTGATATCTCATTCAACTTGTATTGTGTGTCCTGCGATATGGTATGAAAACATGCCAAACACAGTTATTGAAGCGTATGCTTATGGTAAACCTGTGGTAGCTTCTAGGATTGGCAGCCTGGCTGAGATAGTTGAAGATAACAAAACCGGCTTGTTATTTGAAATGAAAAACAGTAAAGATTTCTCAGATAAATTGAGAAAATTTATAGATGAACCTACACTAAGTATGACACTGGGAATAAATGCAAGGTGTAAAGTTGAAAAAGATTATGCTGTAGAGAAACATATGAATAGTGTTATAAGAATATTAGAAGGAAAGTAATATTGAGGTGAAATATATGGATTTTAAAGAGGCACTCAAGGATCCTAAGAAAATTATTTTTTCACTAGGAATGAAGGGTAAACTTGGCTTTATAAGCGATGAAAAATATCTAAAATTGATGTATTGGGCAAATATAGGAAAAAGACTTAATTTAGAGAATCCGGTAACATTTAATGAAAAACTTCAATGGCTAAAACTTCACAATCAGAACCCGGAATACAGTAAAATGGTGGATAAGTATGAGGCAAAAAAATGGGTGGCTGAAAGAATTGGAGACGAATATATTATTCCTACACTGGGAGTATGGGATTCTTTTGACGAGATTGATTTCAATCAATTACCGAATCAGTTTGTACTAAAATGTACTCATGACAGCGGGGGACTTGTTATTTGTAAGGACAAGAATCATTTCGATAAGGTAAAAGCAAAGAAAAAGATAGAAGCTTCGTTAAAACGAAACTATTTTTTAGTTGGACGAGAGTACCCCTATAAAGCAGTCAAACCGAGAATAATTGCAGAACAGTATATGGAAGATACTGCGACAAAAGAGTTGCGAGACTATAAGATTTTTACGTTTGATGGCATAGCAAAAGCTCTGTTTATTTCTTCGGATCGTCAATCTGGTCAGACGACTGCCGATTATTTTGATATTAATTTTAAATCACTTGATTTTACATGGGGATATCCGCATTCAAAAGTCTTGCCATCCAAACCGAAGAGCTTTGATCAAATGGTGAAAGCAGCAGAATGCCTGGCTAAAGACACGGTGGAGTTGCGTGTGGACTTTTATGAAGTAAATGGTAAAGCATATTTTGGAGAAATGACATTCTTTGATGGAAGTGATTTTGATGAATTCCATCCGGAAGAGTGGGATAAGAAGTTTGGTGACATGATTAAGCTCCCTGAACAAGTGGGGGGGTACGCAGTAATTCATAATGGTTGGGTTCTATGGTGCCATAAAACTAGTACAAGTGATTGTTTGACAGATTATAAATTTTTCTGTTTTGATGGAATCCCTAAGATAGTTTACGTTGGTAAAGATAAGGCAGATGATCCAAGAACAGATTTCTTCGACATGGACTATAAGCATTTGCCGATCAGAATGAGAGATCCAAATGCAGAAGAAATGCCGAAAAAGCCTGAACTCTTTGAACAAATGAAGAGCATTGCCGCGGAATTATCAAGGGGAGTGCCACATCTGCGAGTGGACTTTTATCTGATTAATGGACACATATATGTTGGAGAACTAACATTTTATCATTGTAGTGGTTTCACTGAGGTCAAACCGGAAGAATGGAATCTCATTATGGGAAACTGGATAAAAATATAAAATAAAGAGGATAAAGGAAAATCTATCATGAAGGATATTAGCGTTATTATACCGGTTTATAATACGCCATTGGATAAGCTTGAAAAATGTATAGAATCAGTTCTGAAAATTAAGAATAAATGCGATATAGAAGTTCTTATTATTGATGACGGTTCAAAGGACTATATAAAAAAGTTCTTTAAAGAAAAATTCATTGGTGAGGTAGTATACCAATATAAGAAAAATGGTGGAGTGAGTTCTGCCAGAAATATGGGATTGAATATTGCAACAGGAAAGTTTGTCTGTTTTGTTGATGCAGATGATATCATCGTAGAAGATGCTTTTGCAGATTTAGAAAAAATTGAAGATTATCAAATGATTCTCTTTGATATGGCAGTTCTCGAAAATAATAAGAAAGATATTTGGAAGGTAATTAAAGTGCAATCGGGGATCGTTGATAAAAAGGAAATTCTTATAGAACTTCTTACTAGTAATCGTATGAATAGTCCATGTGC
>NZ_QUED01000002.1:0-230262 GCF_003477865.1 Blautia sp. AF34-10 | reverse complement strand
TATATACACATTATTTATACAAGATGACACCATCTCCGATGCCAAAAAGAAAAATCTGGCTTCTCTGTACAAACCAGCCAGCTCACGTCTGCTTTTTCTTGCAAAGCTGGTTTCTTTTGGCATGGAGCGACAATTTATCAAACGTGATACTAAAAATCAAAAATTAATTGCCGGAGGTGCCCTGTCCCCCATTGTGCTGGATTATATTATGGACAGTGAGGTTCCGAAACCATGCCGTCATTTTATCGGAAGAGATAAAGAACTGGAAGAATTATATACCATGCTTGAGGAAAACCGTCATGTTTTTCTTTGCGGAATCGCCGGCATCGGAAAAAGTGAACTTGCCAAAGCCTACGCAAAGCGATACATAAAGCATTACACCAATATCCTTTATGTAGAATATACCGGCAATCTCCATCAGGATATTACTGACATGGATTTTATTGATGATCCACCAGAAATCAGCGAACAGGAACGGTTTCAAAGACATAACCGTTTTCTGCGTTCTCTGAAATCTGATACTCTGCTTATCATAGATAATTTTAATGTCACTGCCACACAGGACAGCTTTCTGTCAGTAGTATTAAACTATCGCTGCCAGATTTTGTTTACAACCAGAAGCAAACTGGATGAATACTGTACTCTGCCATTAAAAGAAATAGAGGACATGAACGCTCTCCTCCAGCTGGCATCAGCATTTTATTCAGAGGCAGACACGTACCGGACAACAGTTGAAAAGATCATCGAAACTGTTCACTCTCATACTCTTGCCGTGGAACTGGCAGCAAAACTTCTGGAAAACGGAATCTCGACTCCAGACCAGTTATTAACAAGACTTCAGGTGGAAAAAGCATCTTTCCATAACGAAGATAAAATTAAAATAATCAAAGATGGACAAAGCAGCAAAGCCACCTATTACAGTCATATCCATACGCTGTTTTCTTTATACACTTTATCTCTTAAACAGCAGGATATCATGTGTAATATGTGCTTTCTTCCTTCCACCGGTATTTCTGCCCGTATATTTGCCAAATGGCTGGAACTGTCCACACTAAATGAAATCAACGATTTAATTGAGACTGGTTTCGTTCAGACAACAACACGTCGCACTATCTCTCTGCATCCGATGATTCAGGAAATCACTCTTTCAGAGACAAAACCATCTGTAAGTAGTTGCCACACATTGCTGGATTCTTTACAGCACATATGTTTAATGCATGGAATGGAAGTAGATTATTACAAAAAGCTATTTCAAACAATCGGAAATATCATAGAATTGATTGAAAAAGATGATATGCCAAAGTATCTGCTTTTTCTGGAAAATGCATTTCCATAGATGGATAACTATAACTATCACAAAGGTATGAAGGGAATCATTCAGGAACTGAAGGTGCTGTTAAAGACAAAAAGCATTGGCACCAACTCTGACCGGGCGTTATTACTGGATTTTCAAGCAGCCCTTGAAACCAAACCTGAAAAAGCAATAAAACTGGAAAAGGATGCACTTGCCCAGATAGAAAATATTACTGCTGACAATGCTCGTCTTGTTTCCAACCTTCATGCCAATCTCGGTGGACTTTACCGCATAAACGGTCATCCCGATCTTGCAAGAGAACACATGGAAAAAAGTATCTCACTGCTTGACCAATTTAACCTGCTTCATATAAATGACAGCATACCTCAGATTGCCAATTATGCAATGTTCCTGACAGAACAGCAGGAACCCGAAAGAGGGATCTCCGAATTGCAAAAATTATCCGGCATCATCAAGGAATACCATTCCGATGAATGTCTGGATTATGCCAAAGTACAGGAAACCCTTGGAACCATTTATCTGATGACCGCCAATCTTTCACACGCCAAAACACATTTTAAAAAAGCTTTCAAAATATATGAAAAGATCTGGCTGATGAGCCTGAAATGATTGAAGCAAAATATCGGGAGATTCAGGAGTTATATCCACAGATTGGATTTTCCATTGGAAAAACTCTATCCGGTCTTTTAACAAAATAAGTACAATTTACGGCGGGCAACTTGCCCGCCGTTATATTCAACTATTCGTCAAATAAATATATGCATCTTCCAAAGTGATATCATTATCCGGGGCGCAATTCTCATTTGGCTTTCCTTTGCTTAATACTTTCATATGAATTCCATTTTCTACATACTGCTTAGATGAAATAGAATAATTGGCTTCTAACAAACGGGCTTCTTCTGCATTTTGTACCGTACAATTCCAAACACAACCCTTTGCATTTTCCAGCAACCCACTCACGCTTCCGGAATATAAAAAACTTCCTTTTTTCATAATGGCAAGCTGTGTACAGGTTGCTGCTAAATCTTCTACTACATGAGTGGAAAACAGCACAGTTCTATCCTTTGAAAAATCAACCAGAAGATTGCGGATCCTAATCCTTTCTTCCGGATCTAACCCAGTGGTAGGTTCATCAATAATCAAAAAATCCGGATTATTAAGAAGTGCCTGTATGAGTCCGACACGTCTCTTCATACCACCAGATAATTGCCGCATTTTTTTATTCTGATGCTCTGTAAGAGAAGTCTTTTCCAGATAATAGGTAATTCTTTGTTCGAGGTCATTTCTGGATACTCCTGACAGTCCCCCCATATATACAAGACATTCTTTCACCGTAAGATTCGGATATAAGTCGATTTCCTGTGGAAGATAACCAATCTTTTTCTGTATTTTCTCATAATTTCCCTCGTTATACAGAATTCCATCAAGGGAAACCATTCCTTCCGTTTGTTTTAAAACAGTTGTAAGAACCCTCATCAAAGTGGTTTTTCCAGCACCATTCTCACCCAAAAGTCCGTAAATTCCCTTAGGTATTTCAAGAGATGCCTTATTTACTGCAACTACACCATTTTTAAATCTAACTGTTAAATCATTTATTCTAATACTCATAATCTATCCTCTTTTCTTTAAAGTAATTGGTAATACTGCAAATAAAAACAGCCCCGCTATAAAAGACACAAGCGTTCCATAAATCCAACTCTCGGACATTAATTGAGTAGGTTCACAAAAGCTGAAAGAAAACAATCCCAGATTTCCGAAAAATGAACTTCCCGCTTTTGATATAAGTCCAATGACAATTCCAAATAAACATCCAATACCTGCCCACATATTTCGAAGCAATGTACACAAAATCACAGAGCATATACTCCAAAACCAGATAGTTCCAAACATTGCAATGAAATATAAAAGAAATATCTGAATACCCGAAATGCCTTCGTTTACACTGCCCGGTTTTTGCCAGAAAAACAAAACATATCCAACACAAGAAAGTATTAATAAATATAATATTTGAACGCTCACTCTCTGCGATATTACTTTTAACTGCTTTTTTGGGTCATACAAATGAAATACATCGGCACGCTTACTTTTTACTTCCATCAAATATGTGTCACTACAAAAAATAATTGTTAAAAATGCTATTGGAGACTGAATTGCTGAACCGATTTCTTCATAGTATATAATCGGATGAATAACACACAATATCAGTATAAAGGCACATGAATAAAAAATCTTATATAACGACAGGCAGTTTTTGAGTTCCGTTTTCAATGAACCCTCCTCCTTTTCCAGATTGTAACAGAAATACATACTAATATAACAGATGCGATCACAAGCATAATCTGATTTATATTTGACATTTTGGCTGCATGTGTTTCAAAAAACCTGCCAGGAAATCGCACCATAATAGAGAACGGTCTCATATAATAAATATCATTCTTCTCGGTCAGCATATTTGAATATATAATGTGTAAAAACAAAACTGGTGCTGCCGGAAGCGGATTTTTAAATATTAATGCTGTAATTGTATAGACACAACATATCATCAAAAGATTCGGCACAATATAGATCAGAGAATTCACGCAAAAATCAATTGGTGTTACCGGAAATCCCGATTCTAAAGACGTTTTCAAACACAGCATAAAGAATATAACATTCAAAATCACTAATACTCCCAGCATACTAATGAATCCGCTTATTACTTTCCCACATATATATTGGATTGCCGTAACAGGCTTTGTATGTAATAATTCATAGGTACTTTTTCGTGTATCCTGAATAAATAAAAATGATAGCAAGACTGTTGCAAAAAAGGCCATATGCAATCCTGCAAAATCCGTGAACTTTTTGGCAAAGTACCAGGAAAAAGAATGTTCGGATAATTTCCGCTCGATATAATGATTGATTTCTTCTGCTGTCCCCTTATGAATTTCAAGGTCCTCATAAGCATATATTGCATTATAATAGCCATATTGGGATTCCAAAAACTCAGAAGCAGTCTTTACATCCATATTCTGAATTTCTTTCATTACATGATCCGCTTCCTGCCTGCTAAATCCAAAACCATTTTGGGAGGTGTCCATTAACGTCTCTTTGATCGTATCTTCCCACTCCCTTCTTCTTTCTTTATCATCAGATGTGGGAATGTACCCATCCATGACATCGGCATCTTCCAATTCTACATCATTTTGTGTGACCTGTTCATTCTGTTTGATATAATGAATTTGCAAATACGGTGACAGACATTGATACATACTGGCAACTATAATAATCAAGCCAATCCACAAAACAGGGTTCTTTAAATAATCAAGTATACTTCTTTTTATGATTGTTTTCATTGTATCTCTTCCTTTCTTTATTTCTTTAACAACATCATACAAATCAATTCTCAATAAATTCACAACAAAAAAGACTAAAACCACTTTATTTGTGATTTCAGCCTTATAAAGTATTTTTATTCAGCTTTGAAAAGAGCTTCTACATGAGCACCGCCTTGTCTGGCATTATATATTTTCAAATTTCCTCCATGCTTTTCACAGAAAATACGAGAAATATACATACCAAGGCCAAAATGCTTTAAATCATCTTGTGGATTCTTATGATAAAATGGTTCTGTTACTTTTTCCTCAGTATCCACAAATCCTATTCCATCATCTTCAACAGAAATTATAAGAAAACCATCCTTTTTCTTTATCTGCAAAGCAATACTTTTTTGTGCATATCGAACCGCATTTTCCAGTAAGTTGTCTGTCACTTCCATGACAAGTTCCTCATCCACTTTCACAATGTTTTGTTCCTGCACTCTTTCTACCTTACATAATTTACTTTCCTTCTTGGACAGCATGGCAGCTTCTGCCTCAATCTTTTTTGCCAGTTCCGATAATTCTATCTCTGAGCATTGCAGTTCCCTCTGTTCTAAATGGGACATTTTTCTCATGTTTTCCGTGAAATGCTCTATACGGTCAATCTGATACATGCCTGTTTGTAAGATATCAATAACATCCTCTGTTTTTATACTCTCAGCAGAAACAAACTCTAAGAGCATTTCCTGATACCCACGCAATATGGAAAGTGGAGAACGTATATCATGTGCAATTGCATTCCGCAAAGCCTTCTCGTCATCAATCATTCGCCACATCTTTCTGTTGTTATCTGATAAATCACTTCGCATCCTTTCAAATTCTTTACACAAAGTTCCCATCTCATCTTTATTTTCATAGGACACATGAAAATCCAGTTCATTATCTGCAATCATTTGTGAGGCATCTTTTAGTTCCTGTAGAGGTGTCTTTAACTTATTTTTATAAAAAAAGAATACCGCAACAACACTCCCAACAATCGAAAAAATCAGTACCGAATATGTTCCCATAAAGTCACACATTTCCGAAAGATGATGGTCCAAACGATTCATCTGTGATTGATTAGGTCTTGATATCTCAATCTCGTATTTCTTTCCATATTGCTGAAACACGTCCGTATAATCTGCATAATCAATATATTTTTCCCATATTTTATTCTGCATATTTCTTGCAAAATGAACTGTAAATCCAGATAACAGAAATGCTGCCGTTAAGCTGATCACAAAATAAAGCAGAATTGTTTTTTTCAGTGACAAGTTTCTTATTTTTTCCATCGGTATCCAATCCCCCATACAGTTTCTATGTATTCTTTTTCTGAATAATCCGCTATTTTTTTCCTTATACGCCGTACTAATTCCGTTATCGTTCTACTGTCCCCTTCCGCATCATATCCACAGACTTGTGCATATATACGTTCTTTATCAAACACCTGCCCTGGATGCATGGATAAGAATTCAATAATCTGATATTCAATTTTTGTGAACTCCATCCTGTGTCCAGCTATAGCTACTATTTTTTCAGAATAATCAATCAGCATTTCATCCATGAAACGGTATTCCGTTTTTTGTTGATGCCTTTCTTCTCTCTTTATGTTTGTAACAATCCTCGCTTCCAACTCCCGAAGACTAAATGGTTTCGTAATATAATCATCCCCACCTGAAAGCAACCCATTAATTTTATCATCTTCGTCAACTCTTGCTGTTAGAAATAAAATTGGACATAACACTTTACTGCGTATCAGACGACATACTTCAATCCCATCCATGCGTGGCATATTGATATCCAACAAAATAATATCCGGTTTCATTTTTATTTTATTTAATGCTTCCATTCCATCTGTAGCCGTAATGGTTTCATATTGTTTCATATTAAAATAACTACAAAGCATTTTCACCAATTCTTTATCATCATCGACAACTAAAATCTTGTATTTCATCCAAACCACCTCCAGTATCCATATTATACGATAAAAAACAATGAAATCACAACAAGAGTACATGAAGAACGTAAGCACAATATATCTTTTTTCTCAATTCCTGCTCAATTTCCCCTCAATGCCTTTTTCCTCCGATCTTCGTATGCTTATCTCACAGCAGAGCAGTACCACACCGGTACGACCTGCTGAATCAATCAATACGAAAACGGAGGTATTTTTTATGCGAGAACTCAGAAACACAAAAATCATTGCTGTAGATCATGGCTACGGCAATATGAAAACAGCAAACATCGTCACACCAACCGGCATCAAAGCCTATGAAACCGAACCAATCTTCACCGGGAATATTCTGGAATATAACGGCATTTACTACCGGATTGGCGAAGGACACAAAGAATTTATCCCGGATAAAGCTATGGACGAAGAATATTATCTTCTGACGCTAATGGCTATTGCAAGGGAACTGAATGTCTTTTCCATCCGTGAAGCAGATGTTCATCTGGCTGCCGGACTTCCTCTGACATGGATCAGAAATCAAAGAGAAGCTTTTCGTTCCTATCTGCTCCAGAATCCAGAAGTCCATTATCGTTTCAACGGCAAAGAATATCATCTCCACTTTGTGGGATGTAGCCTTTACCCACAGGGATATCCGGCTATCATAAACCAACTAGGAAATTTCAAGGGAACCAATCTCCTTGCAGATATCGGAAACGGAACCATGAACATTCTGTATGTCAACAATAAGAAAGCTCAGGAAAGCCGATGCTGGACAGAAAAACTTGGTGTAAACCAATGCATGATTGCTGCAAAGAACGCTGTTCTGGACAAGTTTGGAGTGAAGATTGAAGAATCCACAGTAGAACAGATTCTGCGGTTTGGAACAGCTGACATTTCAGCACCATATCTGGATTGTATCAGTTCTATTGCCAGACAGTATGTGGCAGAACTTTTTTCCACACTCCGCAAATATGAATACAATCCTGACCTAATGCGCCTGTATGTAGTTGGCGGCGGTGGATGTCTGATCCGTAACTTCGGAACTTATGACAAATCACGAGTCACTATCATTGATGACATCTGTGCCACCGCCAAAGGTTATGAATCTCTTGCTTATATGAGCCTGAAAAGGAGGGGATAAACCATGCAGAACAATATCCGCAACACAAACCTGCGTTTTAATCTGGACAAAGAACAGCAGCGGAGAGCCTGGGAATATTTACAGACAATGGACAGGCAGGATTTTAAATCTTACAGTCAGGTAATCTCTCTTGCACTGGTAGATTATTTTGACCGCTACTACCGCACACGGGCTGATCCTTATCTGGAAACAAGAGAACGGGAAGAACTTTTTGTGAAACAGATTGTAGATGCAGTGGAAAACAGTCTGAAACAGGCATTGCCACTTTTTCTTTCCGGACTGACTGCAGGCATGGCGCAAAGGGAGCCCCAAATCAGGTAATGTCATGATGCCAAGGTCAAAAGGTCTAAATCCACATGAGCTTGCTCATAAGTGGATGAAAGGCCTTGGGACCCGCCCCAATATGAGCCTAAAAGTGGGATGACAATCCCACGATATGCGAGAGGCTCGTCCGATAACATAACGGAGAGGATCCCCAACCGCTCAATTCCCACCGTATTCCAGAAATCCGCCCCGCTGTCCGCCTTTTTCCGCTCAAAGGACACAACGCCCACCGGCCGGAGCATCCTGTGCTTCAGCACAGGCTTTAATTTTTCAGCCTTGCCCAAAAAAGAATCATTGTTTTTTACCTGTCCCATACTGTCATTTCTCCTGTTCTCCCACGCTTTCGGACATGCCGCACCGCGGCACAAACAACAGTTGAAATCCGTGAAGAGCAAATCAACATTTCCGATGCTCCTCCCAGAATGCGACTGCATCCCGCAGCCAGCCCTCTGCCGCAGTATCTATCCCCAGGCCAAAGCCATGACCCAGCTTATCATACATGACGATATCGACATTTTCCTGCCCCAGCGCTTTCCTGATGTCCGGGATGATCTTCTCCACGGCCGCAAAACCGGTAGGGTCATCCCGCCCGACCCTGGAAAATATAGCAAGCCCCTTGTCCTCCTCGTGAACCTTAAGCTCCCAGTGCAGGCCATAGATGGGGAAGATGGCGGCGGGCCTTGGCAGATTATGTTTATGGCAGCAGTCCTTATAATCAGAAAATGCGTAGGCTGTCGTCATCAGGCCTCCAGCGGAGAACCCGAACATACCAAAGCCGTCCATCGTATAGCCGTACTCTGCCTGATGCCCTATCAGATACCTTACCGCCGGCAGCACATCCTTGGATGCCTCCCCGCCCTTGGCCTGCGGTTCGGTTCATGCAGCTCCACATTCACACGGTAGACCAGCACAAACGCACTGTATCCCCTCCTGTGCAGCTCCATGGCTGCCGGGATGCTCTCCAAATAAGAGGCTACGCCGTCAAACCCGCCGCCCGCAATCAGCACAGCCACGGGCTTCCCTGGCTCCCCCTGGAACAGGATCCCCTGTACCTTTCCCTTGTCGGGATCACGCCTTACCTCATCCTCCGCATAAAGCCCGCTGATGAAATGCACCTTTTTCAGCCCTTTCTGCTCCACGACATAGTTGAAACCATCCACGATGCTCTGCGCCTGTGCGGGCTGCCCGATAAGATTGCACAAACCATGGACGCTCATGCCTGACATGGCATATATTTCCTTTGGCGACCCGGTCTTCATAAAAAGCTCCGGCCTGCCCTCCCATACGGGATGCTGCAGGAAGAACGCAATCTTGTCATTGATCGTAGCCCTGCGGAACCCTCCCGCGACATTGTAAAACTCCGATTCCTTTACCTTCGGCATATGCTTGACGCCTAAGATTGCCGGCCAGAACAGCCCTTTGTACTTACCCATGTTTTTTTCCTCCTTATCTATTTCAGAACGGTCTCGGAAACTCCATAAAACCCGAATCTCCGCTCTTTTTGTACTTGTTACTTTTTTCGTTTCCTCCCATTTTCAGAGAGGGATTTTAAATTTTTTCAGCAAATTTCCAAAAAACTATTGTCATTTCTCGTGAATTGTGCGCCATTCACTACACGTTGATATTCCACTCCTTTTGCGGTTTACCAGTGCCAAAAGACATGATTCTGTCAGTTTTCTGGTAGCTTTCCATGAATTTGAAAAACACATGCCCGACCTGCACATATCAAATATGTGCCTTGATTCTGCCATGGATAACTATCCAACATATAAGCGGACTCTTTCCCCAATAGCGTTTGTTTCAGCTCTCATTCAAGATGGCTGCTTACCATGTCTTTTTTTACTGCAGCTCTTCTAAACATCATCTCCTCCGCTCGCAAACCACTGTATTACTGATTTGCTGGAATACTCTCTGAATTATATCAATTATTTATTGAGTTTCCGAGACTACTCTGCGAATAATTGGGAGGATTGTGGGAGTGCAAAGCACGGAACAATCCGTAGGCATCATAGTTGGGGGCTTTTGACCCCAACATCTTTAAAAAAGGTCAGATGTTTTATAATTTTATAAAACACTTGACCTCTCAAAATTCACTCTTCCTGTTCTTGAAAAAATTATTTCCGATGTGCCTCCCAGAATTCCACTGCCTCTTCAAACCAATGAGGTACTATGGTATTGGAACCAATACCAAATCCATGTCCGAGATTATCGTAAATCCGTACAGACACATTGTCCTCACCCAACACGGATTTCAATTGCGGAAGTCTCTTCTCTACATTTCCGAATCCGTATTCATCCTCGCGCCCTGCGATGGAAAATACCGCCAGTCCCTTATCCTGCTCAAGCGCTTTCACATTCCAGTCCAGACCATACATCGGGAAAATCACTTTCGGTCTCGGCAGTTTTACTTTGTGACAGCAGTCCTCGTAATTTGCGAAGGAATATGCCGTAGTCATCATGCCGCCTGCCGAGAAACCGAATATCGCATAGTCATCCATATCCACAGACAGTTCCTGCTCATGCTCCTTCAGATAACGGATTACCTGCACCAGCTCCCTGACCGCTGCCTGCCCCTGTTTTTCATGTTCCGTTTCTCCCAGCTGTTTGCCAATCGGGTAACTGATTACCAATACGGAGTACCCCAACTTGTGTAATTTCATTGCCACGGGATATCCCTCGCAGTCCGTCACATTACTGATAAATCCACCTCCGGGAACGACCACCGCCAACGGTTTTCCTTGCTTTCCTTTGTAAAACATTCCGGTCAAATGAGACTGATATGGATTCTGTTCTATCATTTCTTTCGAGTTAATATCGGAAATCAACTGCGCCTCTCCACTTTCCACAAGCCGGGTCAGGTAATTAAAAGCCTCCAGTGCATTTTCCATCTGATCACTTCTGCCCTGCGCTTTTAGAAAATCTGCATATTTTGCCGGGGCAATCGCTTTTAACACGTTATCCTCAACATTAAAAAACATATGCTTATAGCCGCCAAACACCGGATGCTGCATAAAAAATGCCATTTTATCATCTTTTTCCGCTTTCCGGAATGTTCCGTCTGCCTGATAATAATCTTTCTTTTTTATATTCGGAAAACCGCCGATGCCAAACAGTGCCGGCAGAAACATCGCATTTTTCTTATAAACATACCCCACAAAGCCGACTGCTAAAATGAGCAGCACGAGCATTATCATTGCCAGAATTTTCATATGTTCTTTTCCTCCTTATCTCTTGCCCAAAATTGTCCTGCGTGCGCCACTGCCGTAAAATCTTCCGGCTTTACCGGAGCATCACATATCACTCTCACATAGCGGAAACCATGATATGTAAAATGCGGTCTGTACTCTGCGGGTTTCCCGTTAGATATATATACATCCGTCTGTGTATGACCTGTCATGTCAGCACCAGCTATATTATTAAAATAATTCCCCTGAGAATCCTTGGTCTCAAAGTGATCTAGTATCAACTTTGTTCCTGCGGGCAAATCCACCTTTACCCGCAGTACACCTGCCAGATTCTGACCGAAATCGATAATGGTCTCTCCCTTTGGGCTTACCTCCATACCGACCGCCTCCACTTCTTTCACCGGCCGCACAGGTTCACCATACTGTACCATCGGCAACTTTCAACTTATCGTCAGAGAGAACTGTCTCAAATGTGCCGTCTTCATACTCAATTCTCGTTTCAAACAACACTGCGCACTCCACTCCCTTTTCATAAAACCTGTTTCAAAGGAGGATGTGGCGGTGGCGGTATCACCGGTGTTATCCGTCGCTGTGGTTGTTTACTTTTAATCTTGACAGTTCCATCGCATTCTCCTTCAATATGTTACTTATTGCTGCGCGCTGCGATTGCCGTGTGCATTTCCTCTACTGCTTTTTTATCCAACGTATACTGTGTACCAAAAAGAATCGCCCCTGCGGCAGTCAGGATAGTCGGAAGTATCAGTACGCAGAGGATAATTCCTGTATTGATACTCTCCGGCTGGGCAACCGAGCCGGTAACAAAACCTGTAGCTGCCAATACATACCCCGGAATCGCTCCTCCGAGTCCCTGCGCCACTTTTGTAATAAAAGATGTAAGCGATGCGATCGCCGCTTCTGCACGTTTTCCGGTTTTATACTGCACGTAAGTAGTATTATCTGCCTGTATACTGGTTGTCAGCGGTGCTATACATCCGCCTGCCACACCTCCTGCCACTGTACTAATATAGATCAAAAGCATAGATCTCACATCAATCAAACGCAGTGCGGAAAACAGGATGGATACGACGATTGCCATTACAAAAATCTGTTTCTTTCCAAACCGGTTTGCCAGAATTGGTCCAAGGAAAATTCCCACCAGAGCAGTTATCATTGAAACAAGTGACACCCCTGACATAAGCGTCATATCACCCAATATATATGTGTAAAAATAAGCGCCGGCTCCTCCTGCTATATTACTGCCCACCCCGACTACCAGTGCCACTAAAAACAGTGCCCAGACAGGTTTATACCGCAAAAACTGTAACAATTCCCTGAATGTATAACTTTCTTCTTTTTTTCCTTCAAAAGCTACTCTTTCCTTTACACAAAGAGCCCCTGCAATAGATAAAACCAACACCATGGCCATGGAACCGAAAATTAACACGTAATAGTTCTGTAACGTTCCTTCCGCCACAAGAATCGGTGCTGCCACAGCCAGTACCGCGCTACCTATCATTGTTCCCAACGCGTTGAAAAGTGACAAACTGTTTCTCTCCTTGTCATCCGCGCTCATGACCGGGAGCAAACTGTTCTTGGAGATATCCATAATATCAAACGTCCAGCCCAGCAGCAGATACGTCACATACACAATCACATATTTTCCGACCGGAATCCAGACTGCGCCAAACCACAGTAAAATATAATTTATAACACAGATGATTGTTCCCAGAATAATCATAGGGCGAAATTTTCCCATTTTTGTTACCGGAAATTTGTCCAGAAAATATCCCATAATCGGGTCGCTGATTCCATCCACCACCTTGGATATTAAAAACAGGGTCGCCAGTGCTGCCGGTTCCAGACCAACCACATTCGTATAGTAAATCATAAAGAATCCTGACAATAATCCCATCAGTGGAATATTTCCCGCACATACCATAAATAAGCCCATTTTTTCCACGATACTAACCTTTTGTTTTTTACTCTTCTCACTCATTTGTTCTCTCCTCGTTAATATTGTGATAATGCTGTATTCAACATCTCTGTCTGCCCTTCATCCATCGGTCCGGAAAACATCTCCGCCACCTGTCGAAACGACAGTCCATAGACCGCATCCGGTATCATATCCACCTCGGTCATCGTCGACAAAAATGCCCGTATCTGCGGATGGTTCAGCAAATCTTCCAGCTTTGACTCCACGCTGTATATTTTCTTTAACTTCTCAGTTGCCTCATATACGACTTCATAGTTTCCTGCAGTGATATAACAAATACCGTTCACCACTGTTGCGAATAGTGGATTTGTCTTATCTTCAAACAGAATCTCCGGAGCATGCGGCAATCGCACCTCGCCTTCTCCGCCAAACGGAATCGTAATTTTGATTCTAATCCTGTTATCCTCCATAATTTCCCAGCTGCATGCATACTGTCCGACGGCCGAATCATACACTGCCTCTGCCCTTCTCAAATCATAATGGACATTCGGACAAATTGCAATCCTTCTTCCTCCCGGAGATTCTTCCAAAAGATGGATTCCTCCCACATGGCGGAACATCCATTCCAGAATCGCCCCGTAAGAATAATGGTTGAGACTGTTCATTCCGGTACTGGATATCTTACCGTCTTCATCCAGTGAATTCCATCGTTCCCAGACTGTGGTGGCTCCCAGTTTCACTTCGTGCAGCCACCCCGGATACTCCTCGTTCAAAAGCAGGCGGTAGGCGGTATCCGTCATTCCGTTATCGGTCAACACATTGCACAAAAGAGAGGTTCCCACAAATCCGGTATTCAATTTGTTTCTGCTCTCGCGGAAAAGTTTCTTTAACATCTCTCTGGTCAGCTCTTCGTCCTCTGACAAATGATATTTCAGAGCCAGCAGAAGACCCGTCTGTGTCTTTTCCGCGCATCTTCCGGTCGGGGTAAAATATTCTTCTTTTACCACACGCCATTGTTTTTCGGCGATTTCCCGATATTGTTTTTCCTCTTCCTTTCGCCCGAGAACCGCCGCTGCCTTCGCTGTAAGCTCCGCGCTTGCCGCATAATAAATATCCGCAATATAGCCTTCATCGGTCGCTCCGTATACATTTCCCGCCGCGGCTCCCACCCGGTCAAGCGCCAGCCAGTCTCCGTAATGGAAGGAATGTCTCCATCCGTGGTGCTCTCCGTCCACCTTACGGATATAGTCCACCCAAGCCTTCATACTGTCAAACTGCTGTTCCAATATGGCAGCATCCCCGCTGAACAGATAGACATTCCACGGAACGATACAGGCCGCATCGCCCCATGCACAGGAACATTTCGACGGACCGAAGGTCGGCACCACCTCCGGAACCATCCCTCCGGCAATCAGCTGTTCCTTATACAAATCGTACAGATATTTTCTGTAAAATGCATAGGTATCCGCCAGATAACATGCCGTACCCGAAAACACCTGTGTGTCGCCTGTCCATCCCATGCGCTCATCTCTCTGCGGACAGTCTGTCGGCACATCTAAGAAATTATCCTTCATGCCCCATTCCACATTGGAAATCAACTGATTTACCAGTTCATTTCCTGTCTGTATACTACCGGTACCTTCGTAATCACTGTAGAGTGCCATTCCCGTAAAATCTTCACAGGAGACATTGGTTACCCCGCTGATTTTTACATACCGGTATCCGTAAAATGTAAAATGCGGAACAATGTCTTTTTCTTCCCCGTCAGAGATATACACATATTCCGACAAAGCGGTTCTTAAGTTTTCGTTATAAAAACATCCGTCCTGCAGGATTTCGCCTGTCTGGATTCTGATTTCTTTTCCTTTCGGCTCATGGACATGAAGTTTGAAAATCCCGGTAATCTCCTGCCCTAAGTCAAACACCCATTCATCCTTCGGGGTGTGAATCAGTTCCTTCGGTGTAAACTGTTCATGCACAGTCACCGGAAGGGACAGCCGCTCCGTCAGTCGCCCCTGCGGCGCCTCCGCAAGCTGCGCGCTGACAGGTTCGACAGGTTCCAAGGTATCATCCCGTTTCTCCCCGTCATATATATTGGAAAAAAACAGATTGCTCCTTGTCACTTCCCATGTGTCATCCGTGCCGATTATCTCTTGTGTGCCATCCTCATATTCCAGATGCACCTCTACCAGCAGTTTCCACTCGTCGCCGTAAAATCCTTTCTGTTCTGTCTGATTGAGCCCGAACCTCCCTTTGTACCACCCATTCCCCAAAAGAACGGACAACACACCTTCGCGCTGCATCTGCGCGGTCACATCATACGTCTGATACTGTAACCACTGATTGTAGTTATTGCAGTACGGGGTCAGATATTCTTCCCCAATTTTCGCGGATTTTAAAATATCTGTTTCGGTTTTCTCTCCATCCGTAAAATATGCCTCATAAAGCCCCAGTCCGCAGAGATAGAGACGGGCTTTTTTTACCTTTCCACGGGGAATGATTCGCTTTGAGAAAATGGGATGGCGTTCCATCCTGCTGTCGCAGGTAATCCATTTTCCCACCCACGGCTCGTCCCTCTTTGCCGTCTCAAAGAACTGTACGTCGGACTCCAGCACTTCGTCTGCGTCCGTAGTAACGATTACCTTCCAGTAATATCTGGTACAAGGCTCCAGATTCATCTCCGCTTTTACAGCCAGACTGTCGAGCTTTGCCTCCCCGGTGTCCCAAAGAACATCCGCGAAGGTTTCATCCTTTGCCACAAGGATTCTGGCACATCTCTGGTTCTTTCCCCTGCATTCTCTGACCTTCCACGAAAAAACCACCGGATTCAGTAAAAATCCCACCGGATTCGTGATATGATTTGTTTTTGCTGCGTAAATCTGATTCATATTGCCGTTTTCCAAGCTCCTTCCTTTTTTCATTGTGTACACTGTAATTCGAGTATAATGGATTTGCCTCATAAAATCATTTACGGAATTTCATCATTTTACCTACCAAGCTTAAGATTTCAGCTCTTTGTTTACCTGTAAATCAATTCTTTCAACACAATCTCTTCTGCCATATTACGAATACCATTTACCGCTACCTCATCCTCAATTATCCTATTGTGCAAGTAAACAATTCAGCTGCCCGATCAGCTGTTCCACCTGCTCTCCCGGCATCTGCCCCAGCAGAGATTTCAGCGGCATTTCCCGGATAACTTGCTCTCCCAGCTTCTTGTATTCGTCACTCATCCCTTCTGCTGATGCGGCCGCTGCTGCCAAAGGCGCCAGCAGTTCCGTAATAACGGGAGCGGTTTTCGTATGATCCAATAATTCTCCGAACGTTGTTGTGAAATCTACGCGAAGGGGCAATTTTTTCTTTATTTCAAACACAACATCAGCATGTAAGCGGATGTCATCAGAAGCATGGCCGATCAGGATCCGATATGTTCCGGATGGCGCATACCAGTCCCCAAGACGTTCTTCATAATAGGATAGATTCCTCGCCGAAATTTCCATCGACACCGTTTTCTCCTCTCCCGGCAGGAGATGAACTTTGGCAAATCCTTTCAATTCCTTGACCGGTCTCTCCGATATGCCGCACAGGTCAGCCACGTACAACTGTACGACTTCTTTTCCTTCTGTCTTTCCTGAATTTTTCACCTTGAGAGAGACTGTCAGTATATCCTCATCCGTCATTTGAGCCGATGACAAAGTCAGGTCCCCATAAGTAAATTCCGTGTAAGACAGCCCATGTCCGAATGCATACCGCACCGGAACCTTCTTTGTATCATAATAACGGTATCCGACAAAGATATCCTCGCCATATAACACCCGCTTTCCATTTCCCGGAAAATGAAGGAAGCTCGGATTATCTTCCAGCCGGTACGGGAATGTCTCTGCCAGCCTGCCGGACGGATTTGCTTCCCCGAATAACAGCCGGTCGCAGGCTTCGCCAACGCCCTGACCTCCTAGATACATTTCAAGGATCGCGCTTACCCGGTCTGCCCATGGCAGTTCTACCGGACTTCCATTGTGGAGTACCACTACAACATTAGGCTGTACTTTCAACACTTCTTCGATCAGCCGGTCCTGGCATTTTGGCAGCTTCATGGATGTTCTGTCATACCCTTCCGACTCAAATATCTCAGGCAGCCCGGCAAAGATTACCGCGACGTCTGCTTCTGCAGCAGTCCGAAGCGCTTTTTCCAGCTCTTGTTCCGTCATCGAGTCATTTTCGTTAGAAAATCCTTTTGCATAAGTCACGCTACGCCCTTTTTCTCCGGCAGCATCCAATGCCGAAACAACCCTGAACGGATTGATATGGCTGGAGCCGCCGCCCTGATACCGCGGCTTTTCGGCAAATTCCCCTATATAGGCAACCTTTCTGTCTGTATTCAGCGGAAGTATACCGTTATTTTCCAGCAGGACCGCACATTCCGTCTCAATATCAGCTGCTTTTTTATGATCTGTTTCCTTATCAGATATATCTTCCGGACGATGCTGCTCTTCACCGGCAAACACAACATTCAATACCCGCTCCACCGCTTCATCCAGCACAGCTTCGTCCAGTCTTCCCTCCTGTACTGCTTTCACAATCTGTCTGTCATTGTATCCTCCGGAATAAGGCATCTCCAGATCCAGTCCGGCCTGCAGTCCTTTCACACGGTTATTTACAGCGCCCCAGTCACTGACGACGCAGCCTTTGTATCCCCATTCTTTTCTCAGGATATCTGTCAGAAGATATCTGTTTTCCGAAGCATATTCTCCATTTATTTTGTTGTAGCTACACATGACGGTTCTTGGAGCTGATTCTTTCACCGCTTCCTCAAACGCAGGCAGGTAGATTTCCCTGAGCGCACGTTCTGACACTTCGGAAGATATCGTCATACGGAGTGTTTCCTGGTTATTCAGTGCGAAGTGCTTAATGCTTGTCCCCACGCCCTGACTCTGTACTCCGCGGATATATGCCGATGCCATCCTACCTGCCAGATATGGATCCTCCGACAGATACTCAAAGTTCCGCCCACATAACGGGCTCCTTTTAATATTCACCGCCGGGCCAAGCAGTATGCTTACATTCTCGGCCTGACACTCCGCTCCCAGCGTCTCTCCCATCCGTTCCATCAGGTCAACATCAAAGCTGGAGGCTGTTGCACAGGCTGCCGGGAAACAAACGGCCTTCACACTTTCATTCAATCCCAGATGATCCGTTTCCCCTTCCTGCTTTCTCAGTCCGTGAGGGCCGTCCACCATCATAACTGACGGAATGTTCAGTCGTTTGATTTCTTTCGTATGCCAGTTATCAGCGCCCGAGCAGAGACTTGCCTTCTCTTCCAGCGTCATTTTTGAAATCAGTTCCTTTATTCTGTCCATCGCAAAAGTCCTCCTTTCTTTTCTTAATACTGATTGATCATCTGTGCCTCTGCTTCTTCACGGCTGATCTCACCATTATTGCATTTTGCCATCAGCTGGACATCATGGTCATTAAGCTTGTAAAGACGAAGTATAAGCAGAGTGCAAATACCCCCGATAATGCTGCCAAGACAGCTGAATGTCCATAATTTATCGGCAAATCCTGCCGCCTGAACAACGCCTTCTCCCTCTCGGAAGCCGATTATAGTTAACGCAAACACACTGACTGCTGTTGCGATCGCTCCACTTAATTTTGTAAAAAATGTCTGCGCCGCAAACGTTACACCACGCATTTTTAATCCTGTCTTGTACTGTCCATACTCGTAGCAGTCCGGCGTAAACTGATACTGCAGTATAACTGCTATTCCCAGCGGAATTCCTCCTAAGGCATTTAAAATCACATACACCATCATATTCTCATACCCGGCTATGAATCTTACAATTCCCAGAAGTAACGCGAAAATATATGAAATATAGAAGACTTTAAATTTATCATATTTTTTGCATAATTCTACTGCCATAACCGCACCGATTAAGGTCGGAATAATTACCGCCATCGAAACATATGAGGCAGCTTCTTCACCGCCAAGGCAGTACCGGGCAACGTATAAGCCCCAATTTGCACCAACATTAAGCAGGCTGCTGATGAGCGGAGCCGCAAAGAAAAGCAATAAATATTTGTTCTTCCGCAGACATTCTACCATATCTCGCAATGTATAACTTTCTTCTGCCCCGTCATTCTGGACTCTTTCTTTTTCAATTACTCTCTCCCTTGCGAACAGACAAATCGGAATCATCATAACACATGACAAAAGAGATAACACAATTACTGTTGTTGACCAGCCGCCTAACCGCTGCCGTACCAACGGCAGGGCAATTCCTGTAACAATACCTGCAAAAATAGCAAACAATCTTCCTATGCTGTTTAGTGAAACACGTTCCTTCTGGTCTATTGTCATCGTGGTAACAATACCAAAAATCGGTACATCGCAAAGGGTATAGGCTGTATCCCATAACATATAAGCAAGTGTTGCCCATATGATTTTAGCCGTCATGGAAATCCCGGTAGGTATTATAAAAAGAAGAATAGTTGCCACCGGAATCGCTATGACAGATATTCGAAGCCACGGCAGGAATTTCCCTTTCTTAAAATTCACCTTATCCATGATCATACCGAAGATCGGATCGTTGATGGCATCCCACACTTTCGTGATAAGCGCCACGATCGCAACCAATGCTGCCGTTATGCCGATATCTGTAAAATATGTAGTCATATATCCTACCAGTCCATAGAATACATTCTGTCCCATAAAATACAAACCATAACTGATTTTTTCTCTTTTTGTAACTGAATTTTCCATTTCGTTATCCGTCCTTTCATTGTTTGATTCAATTATAAATAATTCCAAAGGGCAAATCACCAACGATATATAAGCAGTTTACCGACGAAACTTAATATAATAATCATCTTTCTAAAAACTGATATAAGTATTCTTCCATCTTAGGCGTCCACCATTCCAGATATCCTGCCTGCGTCGGATGAACCGGATCTGCCATATAAACTTCATATTCTTTTTCAGAAACGTCATTCATCTCCTCGTCATTCCAAAGGTCGATCACGCCTATTCCATATTTATCCTGAAGCTCAAACAATACATCTACCATCTGCTGATACTGTTTACTGTCATATTTTGTTCCGGTATAAAAGATCACGGGACAATTCCATGTCTGCTTTGCATATACAATGATATATTCCATTGCTCCTGTTATCGTCTGTGTATCAAAATCCTCCAGATTTTCTGAACTGCTGATTTCTCCCATCGGCATTTCCTTCGACGCGTCATTCGTGGAAAGCTGACAGACAAATGCATCGAATTTCTCATCTGTACCGATATTATTTTTCATCCTTTGGATATAAGACGTCTTTCCGTTATCCACTAAAGTAGTACCGCTTACAGCTTCTTTTACATACTCACAGCCATTTCTGTAAGAGATATAATCTGCGAAAGAAACATCCATTGAGTACAGACCTAAGGTTACAGATGATCCAAGGTAGCAGATACGCTTCCCTTCAAGAGGGCTGTTTTCTAACGGTTCTATATTTTCCAGACTGTATTTTTCTGCGTTTCCCGGCATTTTTTTCAGTTTGTTCTTCCAGACAAAATCAAACGGTCCTCCACCGCCTGCTGCTCCTACTAAATATGTCAGGCCGATTCCCACAGCCAGAATCAGAATTAAAACGATACTTAAGATAATCTTCAATATTTTCTTTTTCATAATCCCTAACTCCTTATTATTTTCAACTTTCATATTAAGAGAACTAACCGTCTGTATTTACCGGTCAGTTCTCGCAAATACTGTCATTTTGTTTTCTTTGATTCTTTATTCAAACTGATACATTCCGCTTCCTACCTTGTATAATCTGCCATCCGGCATCTTTACAACGGCAGTCGTGTTGCAGGGGATTTTTACTTTCAGCTTAAATTTCCCTTCGTCCATACTCCACCTGACTGCGATTTCCCCGTACTCACTTATATAAGTACGTTTTACACTGGTAAACGCATTGTCCGGCTCCGGTGCGATTACAATCTCCTTAAATCCGGGAGCAGCCATATCAATGCCGCTTATCTTCCGGAACATCCAGTCGTCCACGCATCCAAAGGCATAGTGGTTCAGGCTTGTCATAACCGGAGACCCGTCCTCCTTGTAAGAAATGTAATTTTCCCAGATTGTTGTCGCTCCCTGCTTCACCTCATAAAGCCATGACGGGCACTTTGTCTGGAGCAGGATTTTATATGCCTTGTCCATCCTGCCGATCTTACAGAGCGCATCCAGCAGATACGGCGTCGTCAGGAACCCTGTATCCAGACAATCCCCGTTTTCTTCTATCTTGCGGATCAAATGTCCGGCGATACTTTTTTTCTTCCTTTCAGGAGCAAGATCAAATGCGATTGCCAGCACATAACTGCCCATAAAATCAAGAGGCATCTTCCCATCATCATCGATCAGTCCTTTTTGAATGGCAGATTTCATTCTGGACGCAATGTCATCATAGTATAATTCGTCTGATGTATGCCCGAGGAGTGCTGCCGTATCTGCCATGATCCGGCAGGAATTCCATCCAAAAATTGGCGCGCAGTATGTAGAAGTATTGATAAGTTTTGCAGCGCTTTGGTCTGCTCCGTCTACTGTCTGGCTCGGTATGAGCCACTCCCCGTACTGATGTCCTGTATTCCACAGATACTGGTCAATTTCTTTTGGATGTTTCATCTTGCCTCTACGCTTCTTTGCAGTGTTGATGATATAGTCGCACCACTTTTTCATTGTGTCATACTGCTCTCTCAGTATCCTGATATTTCCTGTAAGCTGATACATGCTCCACGGTACGATACAGGCGGCATCTCCCCATCCTGCTTCTCCCACCGGTTCAAAATTGCGGTATACGATCCGATTCAGTTTCTCCAGTAATTCATAGATTCCGGTAAGGGGGATCACATTGGGGATTGCCCCATTTTTCTGCTGACTGAAGGTCATATTACGCAGCCATCTTGTCAGAAATGGGGTTACATTTTCGTTGAGCATGGCTGTTCTTGCATAAATCTGGATATCTCCGGTCCATCCGCCTTTTTCTCTCTGCGGGCAGTCCGTGGGGATTGAAAACAGATTCGACCGCTGAGACCATCTTGTATTTTCGTAAAGCCGGTTTATATCTTCGTTGGACGTCTCAAATGTTCCCAGATCCTCATTGTCAGAAGACAGGACAATCGCTGTGAAATCCTCCGGGCTCACCGGCTGATCGCATGTCACTCTCACATAGCGGAATCCATGATATGTAAAATGCGGTATGTATTCTGTGAATTTCCCGTTTGAGATATAAATATCACTTTGCTTGTGCCCTGTTTTCTCTGACATGAAAATATTGTTGAAATAGTTTCCATATTGATCAAGAGTTTCAAAATGATCTAATACCATTTTTGTTCCGGCCGGCAGTTTGCTTTTTACCCGCAGAACACCTGCCAAGTTCTGTCCAAAGTCAATGATCGTCTCGCCTTTCGGGCTAACTGTCATTCCTACTGCCGGCACTTCTTTTACCGGGCGCACCGGTTCCCCGTACTGAGCCACCAGGTTCACGTAAATTTTTCCGCATGGAATACCGGTTTTCCAGCTGCTGTCATCGAATCCGCAGCAGTTCCAGTTTTCCTGTTCCATCCGTGCGTCATAGAGTTCACCTGCAAACAGATCTGATGAACGAATCGGACTTTCTGAAACTTTCACCGTATCATCTGACAGCACCATTTCACTCGTTCCGTCTTCATAATCAATCTTTATCTGAAATAACACAGAATGTTCGGCTTTAAACTTCCTGCTTCTCGGTTTAAAGTTCGCGCTGTCATACCAGCCGTCCCCCACCAGCATTCCTATGACATTTCCTCCCTCTCTCAAAAACGGGGTCACATCATAAGTCTGGTAGCACAGATATTTAGAATAGACGGTAAATTCCGGCGCAAACTCTCTGTCATCCGGACGCATTCCGTTCATGCTGAGCTGATATGCTCCGTGACAGGTGGCATAAACGCGCGCTCGTTTTATGCCGTCTCGTGCATCAAATTCTTTGCGAAAATATTCTGCCGGGTTCTGCCCGCCGGTTCCGGGTTTTACCTTTTTCATAGGAAACGGAGATTTCACCCACTCGGCCGTCCATTCTTTCTTCATAAATCCTGTCTCAAAGGATGAGGATGCCGCCGCCTTTTCTCCGTTATTAACTGTCACTTCCACTGTCCAGTTGTAGTCACTGAGACTTTGTAATGGTTTCCCGGAGTACTCCACAAAAATACTTTTATCACTTTCTACCATTCCAGAATCCCACATTACTTCGTCCATATTTTTCACTGTGATATGATAGGATGTCTGCATCACATTCTTTTCATCACTAGTGATTACCCATGAAAAATAAGGTGCTTCGTCCACGCATGGTCTATATTGACTGTTTACTTTAAGCCTTATAAGCTCCATAGCAACCCTCCTGATTAGAATTTTGCCAGTGCCGCATCCAGCATCTGCGCCTCATCTTTTTTTATCTCTCCTGCGAATGTTTTCGCGACATCTCTAAGCGAAAGCCCATATGCAATATCGGGGATCATATCCACTTCCATCATTTGAGAAAGAAACGCGCGGATATCCGGATGGTTCAGCAGTTCTTCCATTGTCGAGTCTATGCTGTATTTCTTCTTTAAAGGCTGTGACGCCTCATAAGCGACTTCATATTCTCCGGCTCTCACACGGCAGATTCCATTTTCCACCTCTTCAAATAATGGATTTTCTTTATCTTCATATACAGATTCCGACGCATATGGAAGAACCACTTCTGCACTTCCGCCGAACGGAACCGTAACAGTGACCGTGATTTTATTATCCTCTGATATCTCCCAGCCGCACTGATAGCATCCGCTTGCCGAATCATAAACAGCTTTTACATATTTCAGTCCATTATTCACTTTCGGGCTGATCCGCATCACCCTGCCTCCCGGGTTCTGTTCCGTCACATCAATCCCGGCCGCATGACGGAAGATCCACTCCAATACAGCGCCGTAAGAATAATGATTTAGACTGTTCATCCCCGTGCTGGAGACATGTCCGCTCTCATCCAGTGAATTCCAACGCTCCCACACCGTTGTTGCTCCCAGCTTCACTTCATGGAGCCAGCCCGGGTATTCCTTATTCAGAAGCAGCCGGTATGCCGCGTCTGTCATTCCATGATCAGTCAGGACATTGCACAGAAGCGGGGTTCCTACAAACCCGGTATTTAATTTATTTTTATTATCCCTGAGAAGCTTTTGCAGCATCTGCTTTGTCAGTTCTTCATTTTCAGACAGATGATATTTCAGTGCAAGAATAAGCCCTGTCTGCGTCTTCACCGCACATCTGCCTGTAGCAGTAAAATATTCTTCTTTCACGACCTGCCACTGACGGTCTGCGATTTTCTGATACTCCTGTCTCGTTTCTTCCAGTCCAAGCACCTCTGCTGCTTTTGCAACAATCTGTGCACTTGCCGCGTAGTAGATGTCTGCAATGTATGCTTCATCAGTCGCTCCATACACGCTGTTCGCAGCGGCACCTGTACGGTCAAGAGCAAGCCAGTCACCATAATGGAAAACCTGTCTCCATCCATGATGGTCTCCATCAATTCTCCGGATATAATCGACCCACGCTTTCATGCTCTCAATTTGGTTTTCGAGTATTGTTTTGTCCCCGCTGAACAAATATACGTTCCAGGGGATGATACATGCGGCGTCTCCCCATGCGCAGGAACATTTTGTCGGTCCGAATGTGGGGACAATCTCCGGAACCATTCCGCCCGCCAGAAGCTGTTCCTGATACAGGTCGTATAAATATTTTCGGTAAAACGCATAGGTATCAGCCAGATAGCTTGCAGTCGCGGAAAATACCTGTGTATCTCCTGTCCAGCCCATCCTCTCATCTCTTTGGGGACAGTCTGTAGGCACATCCAGAAAGTTCCCTTTCATTCCCCATTCGATATTGGAGATTAATTTGTTCACAAGATCATTCCCTGTCTCGATTGCCCCGATGCTCTCATAATCACTGTAAAGAACAAGCGCCGTAAAATCCTCACACGAAAGGTCCCTAACCCCGGTCACTTTCACATATCGATAACCATAGTATGTAAAATGAGGCGTAATCACCTTTTCTGTACCATCAGAAACATAAATGTACTCCGAAAGTGCAGTTCTTAAATTCTCGTTGTAGAAACATCCGTCCTGAAGCACCTCGCCCGTCTGAATCCTGATAGTTGTCCCCGCCGGCTCATGCACCCGCAGCCGGAAGATCCCCGTGATCTCCTGCCCCAGATCAAATACCTCTTCTCCGGCAGGAGTATGGATCAGCTCTGCCGGCTTCATCTCCTCCTGTACCTTAACTGGAAGAGATAACCGTTCCATAAGCCGGCCTTTCGGAACCTTTGCGATCCGCGCAGGAGACTCCTCTACCGGCGGCAGCGTATCATCTCTTCTCTCACCGTCATAGATATTGGAAAACCACAAATTGCTTCTTGTAACTGACCAGGTTTCATCAGAACTGATCACATCTTTCGTTCCGTCTTTGTACTCTATGTGAATCTCCGCAATCAGCTTCCACTCGTCACCGTAATATGCTTCCCGCTCCGGATCATTGAAACCGAACCTGCCTTTATACCAACCGTTTCCGAGAAGAACAGACAGCACACCTCCTCGTTCTGCCTGTTCTGTGATGTCATACGTCTGATACTGGATCCACCGGTCATAATTATTGCAGTACGGAGTCAGATACTCTTCACCGATTTTCTTAGGATTTTCTTTATTTTCCCCAAGAAATATGCCTCATACAATCCCAGGCCGCAAATGTACAGTCTTGCGCTTTTCACTTCTTTTGCCGGACGAATCCTCTTTGAGAAAATCGGATGCCGTTCCTGACTGCTGTCACAGGTAATCCACCTGCCCGTCCACGGTTCATCCATTTTGGCGGTCTCAAAGAACTGCGTGTCTGATTCGATCACTTCCTCTGCATCTGTTGTCACAATAACTTTCCAGTAATATCTTGTATACGGCTGCGGTTCAAATTCCACTCTTGCAGAGAGACTGTCCAGCTCTGCCTCCCCCGTGTCGTGACAGATATCTGTAAAGGTTTTGTTCTTGCTGATCACAATCCTTGCATGTTTCTGTTCCTGTCCTCTGCCGCCTTTCACTTTCCATGAAAATACCAACGGTTTCAGATAAAACCCTAAAGGGTTTGTGATATGATTTGTTTTTGCCGCATAAATCTTGCCCATAATTCTTCCTCATTTTCATGCTGATACTTTTTCATCCAATAATAAGCCAACCGTTCCTCCCACTACTGACACAGAGCATTTAACTCCACGATCATCTGCTCGATCGCTTCGCCCGGAATAACGCTTAAAAATGATTTCAGCGGCATCTGCGCAATAATTTCCGGAGTCACAAGCTGTACCTCCCCATCTTCTTTCTTAGGTTCTTCTCCCTGTGATATCCCCTCAAGATACTCCATCATTTTCCCTGCTGTCTTCGGGTGGTTCATCAATTCCCCCATTGTAGTGGTCATATCCACAGTGAACGGCAGCAGCACATCAGTAGTAAATGTAAGTTCTGCAGCCTCTCTGATCTCATCGCTGGCATGCCCGATCTGGATCTCATATGTACCTGACGGAGTGTACCAGTCGTGAATCTTTGTCTCGTAGTAAGCAAAATCTCTCGCGCAAAGTTCCATTGTAACCGTCTTCTTCTCACCCGGATTCAGAAATACTTTCGCAAACCCTTTTAGTTCTTTCACTGCTCTTGGCACCGTGCTGTCCTTGTCACTGACATAGAGTTGAACCACTTCACTTCCTGCCCTCTTCCCTGTATTCTCCACATCAATGCTCACCTTCAGAATATCTCCATCTTTCATTTCCGCAGAAGAGAGTTTCATATTGCTGTAGCTGAATTCCGTATATGACAGTCCATGGCCGAATGCCCAGCGCACCGGTACTTTCTTCGCATCATAGTAACGGTATCCGACAAAGATATATTCTCCATAGAGAACAGTCCTGCCGTCTCCAGGGAAATTCAGGTAACTCGGGTTGTCTTCCAGACGATATGGGAACGTCTCCGCCAGACGTCCTCCTGGATTTGCCTCCCCAAATAACAGCCGGTCGCTGGCCTCCCCAATGCCTTCTCCTCCCAGATACATCTCCAGAATGGCATTTACAGACTCCGCCCATGGAGTTTCTACGGGACTTCCGTTATGAAGAACCACTACCACATTTTTCTGTATCTCAGCCACAGCCTCTATAAGGCGATTCTGACACTTTGGCAGTTCCATGGATGTTCTGTCATATCCTTCCGACTCAAAGCTGTCCGGCAGTCCGGCAAAGATTACAACTACATCTGCGCCCGCTGCCGCTTCACACGCCTGTTTCAGATCCTCTTCTGTCATCTCGTCACGCTCTGACGAGAAGCCTTTCACGTACTCCACTGCCCTGCCTTTTCTCACCGCAGTTTCCAGAGCCGACACTACGCTGTCCGTATTGATGTGACTCGATCCCCCGCCCTGGTATCGCGGTTTCTTTGCAAATTCCCCGATATAGACTACTTTCTGTTCTTTTTTCAGCGGCAGCACTCCCCTGTTTTCCAGAAGTACGGCGCACTCTGTTTCGATATCTGCCGCTGCTTTGTGATCCTTTTCCCTGTCAAATACAGTCTCCGCTTTCCTGTTATCTGTGTAGGAGAAGACTACTTTCAGTATGCGTTCCACCGTTCTGTCAAGAATTTCTTCCTCCAGTTCTCCATTCTCCACTGCCTGAATAATCTTTCTTGTATTATATCCTCCTGATCCCGGCATCTCCAAGTCAAGACCGGCTTTCAGTCCTTTCACCCGGTCATTTACAGCTCCCCAGTCACTGACCACATATCCTTCAAATCCCCACTCATCCCGCAGGATATCTGTCAGAAGCTTCTTATTCTCTGAAGAAAATACTCCGTTGATCTTATTGTAGCTGCACATCACAGTCTTTGGCTGCGCTTTCTTCACCGCCTCCTCAAAAGCCGGCAGATAAATTTCCCGGAAAGCCCGTTCCGATACTTCCGACGATATCTGCATACGGTCTGTTTCCTGATTATTCGCGGCGAAGTGTTTCATACTGGTTCCGATGCCTTTCGACTGTACGCCCCGGATATATGCTGACGCCATCTTTCCTGTCAGATATGGATCTTCGGACATATATTCAAAATTCCTTCCGCAGAGAGGACTGCGTTTGATATTAACTGCAGGGCCGAGGAGCATGCCCACGTTCTCAGCCTGACACTCGTCCCCAAGGATCTGTCCCATACATTCCATCAGTTCCACGTCAAAGCTGGATGCCGTGGCGCAGGCTGCCGGAAAGCAGACTGCATTCACACTTTTATTCAGGCCGAGATGATCTGCCGCGCCTTCCTGTTTGCGCAAGCCGTGCGGGCCGTCTGTCATCATAACGGAAGGAATCCCTAACCTTTCGATTCCCATCGTGTTCCAGAAATCCGCTCCCGAACATAGTCCTGCTTTTTCCTCCAGTGTCATCTGTCTGATCAATTCTTTCAGGTTTCTGCTCATTATGAAATCCTCCTTAAATAAATTCTTATCTGTTCCTATCTGTGGGCTTCCCAGAAGATGACTGCTTCCTGAAGCCAGTTTTTCACTTTTGTTTCATTTCCTATTCCAAATCCATGTCCCAGTCCGTCAACGATTCTGACCGACACATTTTCTTTGCCCAGTACCTTCTCTAATTCCGGCAGTTTATCTTCCACATTTGCAAAACCGAACTCATCATCCCGCCCTACGATAGAAAATACCGCCAGTCCCTTGTCCTCCTGCAAAGCTTTGATATTCCAGTCCAGACCATACATAGGGAAGATCACCTTCGGTCTTGGCAGATGATTCTTGTGGCAGCAGTCCTCATAATTGGCAAATGAATACGCCGTGGTCATAAGTCCTCCTGCTGAAAAACCAAAGATGGCATAATCATCCATGTTTACAGAAAACTGTTTTTGATGCTCCGTCAGATATCGAATCACTTGTGTCAGTTCCCTCGCGGCAGCCTGTCCCTGCTTTACCTGTTCTGTCTCACCCAGCTGTCTGCCGACCGGATAACTTACGACGAAAACAGAATATCCCATTTTATGCAGCTTCATCGCCACAGGATACCCCTCGCAATCAGTTACATTACTGATAAATCCGCCTCCCGGAACTACAATGGCAAGTGGTTTTCCCTGTTGTCCTGATAAAACATTCCCGTCAGATGTGACCTGTACGGATGACCCTTCACTGCTTCCGCAGGATACAGATCCGACACCAGCCTTGCCTGACCTTTCTCAACAAGTCCGGTTAGATAATTGAAAGATTCCAAGGCTGCATCCAATTGTTCCTCACGGCCCGGCGCCTTTAAAAAATCCTTATACTTTACAGGCGCAATAGCTTTCAGCACGTTGTCCTCCACATTGAAAAACATATGTTTAAAACCGCCGAATACCGGATGCTGCATGAAAAATCCAACTTTGTCCTCCCCCGTTCCCGGACGGAAATGTCCGTTTTCATCGTAATAGCTGCTTTCCTTTATTTTTGGAAATCCGCAGATGCCAAGAAGTGCCGGCAAAAACATGGCACTTTTTTTATAGACATATAATGTCGCACCGATTACAAATAATAAAACAATCACCACTACTGCAAAAAATATCTTCATCCTAACCTATGCCTCCTTTTCTTACTGACATCTTACTTTATACAGACTAAAATTACATCAACGAAACATAAGTGATTTACCGACCAAACTTAATAAATATCCGAGATTACTCTGTACACCTTTGCCCCCAATATGGTATATTTTAGACAGGTTAAATAAACTGCTGATGACTATAATCACAGTTCATTCATATCTCGAAAAGGAGAGATTATATATGATGACATTATCTGCATTGAATCAATTTCTGAAGCAGCACACTACCGAAGAAACCCAGCGTCTGAATGGTGTAAAGAAAGATTATTCACAATTTCCTGTTGCCAGAGGTAAGTTTGATACACCCTGTTACCGTTTTGATACGAACCTTGAAGATCTGCGTTCTTTATTTCTTTCAAAGAAAGTGCTTCCGAGTTATTACAACTTCGCTGTTGTAAAACAGGATCGTTTTGAAAACGTACCTCTGCATATCCATGAGTGGCTGGAGTTGAGTTATATTTATTCTGGTTCCTGCACAATGACGATAAATAAGACTACATTCAGGCTAAAAGCCGGGCAGATGGTTCTGATCAGCCAGAATGCACCTCATTCTGTCAAAAGATGTTCAGAAAATGATATTATCATCAATTTTCTGCTGACGCGCGAATATCTGAACGGTACTTTTTTTGAACGCCTGTCTCAGGATAATTACCTTACACACTTTTTCATTGAGGCTCTGAACACCACGATGCAGGAAAGCATGTATATTGTCTTTTCCCCGGAACAAAAACAAAACCGGCTGGCAGATCTTGCCAACCAGTTTCTCTGTGAATTTTATTCTCCGTCCGTAACATCCGGACCTTTTTTAGACAGTCTTTTTACGCTGATTACCTGCGAGATGATCAATCTGTTCCAGCACGGTATGGTTCTAGATCACGCCTCTGTGGATCAGATTTATACCATACTCCGATATATCGAAACAAACTTTGCGGACTGTACCCTTTCTTCTACAGCTGAGTTTTTTAATATGCACCCAAACTATCTCTCTGCCTACATACGCCAGCATACCGGAACCACTTACAAAGAGCTGGTCCAGACACACCGGCTCTCTCAGGCGGCAAAATTGTTAAGGAGCACCGCACTTTCCACAAATGATATCAGCCTTGCCGTCGGATATCAGAATACCAGCTTTTTCTTTCAGCTGTTCCGCAAGAAATACGGATGTACGCCTATGGAATATCGAAACATGCTTCATGCTTCTGATACGCCAAATATGTGATATGTACATTATTTGCCATATAGAAACTTTTCCGGTAAAGTTACTTTAAAATCTTTCGCCAAATCTCTGAAATTCTGAGGTGAGATTGTCTGTCTTTTATCCGGTCTCATGGACAGCATCTTTACAAGGATTTCCGCGGATTTCTCTACGGTGTGCATTAATCCGAATGTAAGATCAAAGTCTTCCCCTGAGCAGAACATGCCGTGATGCGCCCAGATTGCCACATCATATTCTTTCATCAGGCACTTGTCGCCACTGCGATCTCACGGCCGCCCGGCACCATCCATCCTACTACACCGATTCCGGAAGGAAATACAACCGGGCACTCGGTCGCCATCTCCCAGAGTTCTCTAGTAAATACTTTATCCTCCAACGGCAGTACAAATGTCAGTGCGATCACATTCGTGGTATGTGCATGATAAACATTGGTAACGCCTTTTTTCACTTCATGGTTCATCAGGTGACTCGGCAGCTCACTGGTCGGTCTGCCTCCGTTTACCAGACCCCAAAGGATGCGGTAATTCTCTCCTTTTTCATCCAATTCGATGATATTTTGCATAGACTACCACTTCGAAGATGCAAAATTGTCACTATGTAGTTACACAGATGCTATCAGATTCACTAATAGCATCGCCTTACTTTATCGCCCTCTATTCCTGCTAATCGGAATTACGTCCCCAAAATACTTACTATCCTTCACCGCTACAAGTTCCACCTCAACACACTTCTGCTGCCATTCCTTACAAGCCTCTTCATACCTTTGCCTCTCCTCACGAACCATGAATAGCTCGGTATAAAACTCCGAAGCATTTGCATAGTCTGCATCCTGAAGCACATTTGAAAGCTCTGATTTCATCCTCCCTGCTTTTCTATCCAATACAGCAATCTGCTCCTGCAACTCTTTCTTTCACTTCTAATGCCAATGTGAGTGGACATATAGGTGTCCGTTTACGAACCCACCGCCGTATCCGGCGTGATAGCCCCCTGCAAGGGCGAAATACACAGAGTACAAAACGAAGTTTTGTGCGATGGGTGTATTTCGCTCTGCGAGGCTTAGCCTCGCATAAATGCACGAGGGCTGGTTAAAAAATCTATCCTCAGCGCAAAAAGGAAAAAGCCACATACCTTCGCAAAGATACATGGCTTCAATTACGCTGATAACTGTATTTAATTGGCTACAATTCGTGCCGTATCCGGCACCACTTTTTTCTTCTAAAATTGAGGCTACAATTCCTTCCATAAATGATGCCATAACACTTCCATTTATAAATGTTTTGTAGCCTTCTGCTGTCATTCCCCGCAAAAACTGAAATCCAGCAACTCATTGATATCAGGATCCATCTGATACTTCTTCACATCCTCCTCTGTGTAATCCATATTCCCAGAAGCACCCTTATCGTCAGGCACAGGTTGTTCCTGTCCAACCGCCTGAATAGGCATTTCTGTATGCCCTGATGATTGCATAAGCGCTGAGTTCTTTGCGGTGGTGATATCATATCCAAGAAATCTTGCTTTATCTTGACTATGTGTTATCTTGGTCTTTTTTTCGGACATCTCAAGATGCAGAGTATCCTCGAGAAATACTCTGAATTTTTCCTTGATTTCAGATGCATCCTCAAATGAACCTATGGCTAGCTTGCATTGATTATCACGCAGATTGCAGACAGCAAAATACTAATCTGCCAATACATCACCGTAACATCTTCCCTTCGGTGCGGAGATGGTTAGCTCTAGCCTCTGACTTTCCTTCAAGCAGTTTAGCTTCATCCTCATATAGTACCTTTCACCTCGACACTCAGTCGCAACTTGGAAGCTTTGTTGACTTGTGCCTTTACAAACGTGCTGTTGTCCCCTTTATGTTTCCATTCAAGGTTAGTTGTTGGCGATAAGACTGTGTTCTTCACACTTGATAATTTTTCTTATTGTTTTCTCAAAACAAAATCATAATGACCCACGTCGCTTGGGTGTCCACCCCAAACGCCTTACGGGCGCACAGAATCTACCATCGCCACTATCGCCTGATCATCATCCAATTCTCTTATAACTGCCGGAACCTCCGCAAGACCAGCCCAGCCGGCATCTGCCTTTCGTCTGTGTCCTGCAATCACTTCATAACCTTCTCCGTCAGGATTCGGTCTTACAAGCAAAGGTACAATCACACCCTCATCTTCAATACTTTTCATAAGGCACACAGCTCTATGTCCTGCTGCACATGAAAAGGATGGTTCTTAAAGTCCTTTAACTCGCTTATTCTGATACTCTTTATCTCTTCCATTACAACCTCCGTTCTTCCGGTAGAATAACTTCTACTCAGTTACGTCAATGTTATCTGCAAACAGAAAAAGACCGCTCATCTCCAATTACTTGAAAATGAACGGTCTTTCACGCTTCGTATTCTATTGAATAACTTCAAAATATTAATTGTACTTTTATGTGTTTCCACACCCCACATCCAATACGACTGAGACATTCACACCGTCTGAAATTGCTTTTTTGTAGGTTTTTCTATCACTCTGTGAGAACATCATATGTCGCTCAAAGTGCCGGAAGTCGAGAAGTTTTACAAACTTCCCGACTCGCGGGCAGTCGTCGAATTCCGCATAAACACTGGCTTTACAGCCAGTTATTTCTTCGGAACTCTCCTCGTTGCCTTCGCGCAAATCAAGGATTCTTACATATCGACCCGATGTAGTGCAACCACGCACTCCACATGGCACGTCATCGGGAATTGGTCAACCCCTCGGACTTTCTTTACTTCATACCCCAGCTCCCCAAGCACCTTCACATCTCGTGCCAGCGTTGCGGAATCGCAGGATACATACACGATGCGGTCCGGCTGCATGCTGGCCATGGTGTGGAGGAGGTTTTCTTCGCAGCCTTTTCTCGGCGGATCGACGACGATGACGTCCGCGTGGGCGTGTTCGCCCGGGTGGTCTTTGGCGTACTGTTCGTAGTAGGCCGGAAGAATCTCTTCCGATTTTCCAACGAAAAATTCAGCGTTTTCGATCTCGTTAATTTTCGCATTGTTCTTCGCATCCGCGATTGCCTCCGGGACGATTTCGACACCGTAGACTTTTTTGGCTTTCTGCGCGAGGAACAGGGAAATCGTTCCGATGCCGCAGTAGAGATCCCAGACCGTCTCATTTCCGGTGAGGTCTGCGTATTCCAGGGCAAGACCGTACAGTTTTTCCGTCTGCGCCGGGTTGACCTGGTAGAAGGACAGCGGGGAGATCCGATATTTTACGGTTCCAATATAGTCGGTGATATACCCCTGTCCCCACAGGCAGCGGATTTCTTTTCCCATGATCACATTGGTCCGCTCACGGTTTACGCTTAGGGTAATGCTTGTCATGCCTTCGAGTTCTGTCAGCGATTTGATGAGTTTCTCCTCGGCCGGCAGTTTCTTTCCGTTCACAACGAGACAGACCATAATCTCTTTCGTCATAAATCCAAACCGGATCAGCACATGGCGCACCAGGCCTTTGCCGGTCTCCTCGTTGTATGCCGGAACGCCGTTCTCCTCCATCCAGGCAAGAATGCGGTTCAGAATCTCCTCGTTCTGCTCCACGCCGAGATAACAGTTCCGGTTTTCCATGATCTGATGCGTTCTTCCCGCATAAAATCCCGTAATCAGCTTTCCATTTCTATCCTGCCCGATCGGAAACTGGGCTTTGTTTCGATAGCGGAACGGATTTTCCATCCCCACGATCGGCTCCATCGGGATCTCCGCCATGCCGCCGATGCGCTGGAGATTTCCGGCGATTTTCTTCTCCTTAAAGCGAAGCTGCTCCGCATAGTCGAGCATCTGCAACTGGCATCCGCCGCACGGACGTGCAACCGGGCAGACCGGCTCGACGCGGTGCGCGGACGGCTCGATCAGGCGCATCAGGCGCGCGTAGCCGTAATTTTTCTTTGCTTTGATCACTTTTACCTCGGCAAGATCGCCGATGACGGTGTCCTTGACAAAGAGGGTATAGCCCTCGCATTTGCCTATACCCTCTCCGTCGTGTCCCATATCTTCAATTTTCACCGTCAGTACATCATTTTTCTGATAGTTCATGAAAAGTCTCCTGTTCTGCGGATGTTGGACTCAAAAAACCGGTTGTAGCCAAGCCACTCATTGCCGGCCGGCGCTGCGTCAAACAGCTCGGTCAGGGTTTCCATTTTGGCATCGGCATTGTCCGCCAGGTTCAGCGCTACCGCCTCTACCATTGCCGGTTTTTTCGGGGAACCGTATTCCAGCTCGCCGTGGTGCGCCAGAATGCAGTGCTTTAACTGATTCTCGAGTTCCTGTGGGAAACCGTCGATCTTCTGCGCCGCATCGTGTACCATCTCCGCACCGATCATGATGTGGCCGAGCAGCTGTCCGTCATTGGTGTAATCGTTCTGCGGGAATAAGGAGAGTTCTTTCGTCTTTCCGATATCGTGCAGAATTGCTGCCGTAATCAGCAGATCGCGGTTCAGAATCGGATACGATTTTACCATAAAATCGCAGAAACGGGTGACACTTAACGTATGCTCTAAAAGGCCGCCGACGAATCCGTGATGCACGCTTTTTGCTGCAGAGCTCATGCGGAACCGTTTTGCGGTCTCCTGATCCTGGATAAAATAATACGTCAGCAGTTCGGAGAGATACTGATTTTTCACCGTTCCGATCCAGGAGAGCAGCTCCTGATACATCGTATTGATGTCGTAACGGCTCGTCGGCAGATAGTCCGCCGGATTATATTCGCCCTCTTCCGCTTTTCTTGCATTTTTAATGGAAACCTGAAGTGCTCCATTGAAACTGGAAACATCTCCCATAATATCTACATAATCCAGTGCTTCAAATTCACGGATTCCCATAGAATTCGGATCCCAGATTTTCGCATCGATCGTACCGGTTTTATCCTGTAAGATCACGTTTTCGTACTGTTTTCCGTTTTTGGTAACAGCCGACTGTTTATGTTTGCAGAGATAAATTCCGGAAATGCGGTTTCCTTCCCGGAGTTCGTTGATATACTTCATAAAAATAAATCCTCTTTTTCTAAAATAAATGCGGACACAGTGTTCCGTTTTTGTTTCTATGATGCCGTTTTTATGATGCAAAGCCTGTGCTCCTGCATGCCTTACCAATTCTACCAGATTTTCCTGCAGAATGCACGTATTTTTTCATCCGCCAGTGGAAAACCATTCGAAAAGAAAAGCTTCCGGAAGCCCCACCGGCTAAAACCGGCTTTTTCTGCTCCCGAAAGCCTCTGTTTTTTATACTTCCCCCATCGTCACATCAAACGTCATCTCCGCATACCCTTCAGCGCCTTTCCGCATCGCCGTCACGGTAACCACGTCTCCTGTGCTGTATTTGCCAAGCTGTTCATGGTACTGTTTGATCGTCTCAACCTTGTGCTCCCCGACCTTTACAATCACATCGTACTCTTTCATGCCCGCCATCATCGCCGGAGAATCGTCTGCGACGCGGCTGATGAGAACGCCTTTTGGAATGCCGGTTTTATCGGAAAGTTCTTCTGTGACATCCTGTCCGCGGATGCCGATATACGCGCGGCTCACGTTGTTGGAAAGGTTTTCGATCAGCTTTTTGATCTGGGAAATCGCAATGCCCGTCACCACGTTGTTTCCCTTGGCACTGTAACTCTGCGCAATAATGCCGACGATTTCGCCGTCAAGATTTACCAGAATGCCGCTGCCGTCCGTGCTGCCGAGGATGTCGGTGGTCAGCAGATTGTACTCATTGTCCAGCGCGGAAATCTTGTTCGTAACCGAAGTCACCACACCATACGCAATCGAATTGCTGTAGCCGACCGGGCTTCCGACAGCCACGACCGGGTCACCCTGGCTGACGAGATACGAACTGCCGAGCGGCGCAACCGCAAGACCGTCCCGTGTTTCCTCATCCAGCTTCGATTCATCCACCTTCACAATCGTAAGGCCGGTGCTCGGATCGTGGCGCTGGTATGTGGCATCCACCATCGTCTCGTCCCAGAAGGTGACCTGAATCCGCTCCACATTTTCCACGATGCGGTATTCCGTCAGAATAAAGAGATCCTGCCCGTTGTCCGCAACAATCAGACCGGAAATCTGCTGCTGGTTTTCATAGTTCTGGTTAAAATAGTCCATCTGATTGGTAATGCCGATGACGGTAACCAGCGCTCGTTTTGGTTTTTCCGTTACTTCCAGCATATCCTGGTAGAGCGCTTCATAATTTTTCAGGCTGCTGTTCTTTTCCTCCGCATCCGTTTCCCCATCGACACTGGAAACCTCGCTGCCCTCCTCCGGCTCTTCGGAAGTGCTGCTTTCCGTTCCCTCTGCCGCTCCATTCTCCTCTGTGCTTTCGGAAACCGTACTTTCGGATACACTGCTTTCTGAAGTACTGCTATCCACTGTAGAACTGCTGATTTCCGAACCGGAGCCGCTGCTGTCTACCGACGCACTCGCCGAAGATGCGGTAATTGTCTCATCCGGCTCCTGTCCGCTGTTTGGATCCTCATCTCCCGGGATATCCACTTTCGCCGGCAGCTCTTCCCTGGTAACTGCTTCTGCAATCTTTGGCTCTGTCACCGCAAATACCGCGGCCGCAACCAGACCGCCAAGCGCCGCAAGTGCCAGCCATCCGGCAATCAGAAGAACAATCTTTTTCCAGTCGGGCGGCTGCTTTTTGATGCTCTCTTTCATGAATTTGTAAGGTTTTGGGTCATTTTCCATACATTTCTTTCTCCATACATCTGTATTCCATACCGAACTGCTCTGCGCATATGCGCTTCCGCAATCTTCACATATATAAAAAACTTTACCAGATAGATATGAACATTTTATGAAGACTGTTACATTTTTTTCTCATTTGCGCAACATCCTGCATTTTCTCGTTCTTGGGGTTTCTTTCTTTTCTTTTTTAAGGTATAATTGGGGGAGTGGAAAAACCTGTGACCCACATTCCACTTCCGGTCTGTACTTCCCGTGCAGATATATAATCAGATCGCTACTGTTCACTCAGCAGTGAAACACTTGCTGTTTCGCTGCGTAAGAAAGTGATTCAGGTGTGAGCAGCCCTCCTTTTGCGAAGCAAAACTTTAAATGAGGGCTGCGAATGTTACAGTTCGCAGGGTACCTGTGAACTGTAACATCAGATCCGTGCGGTATTGCATCAAAAATACCGCGTTATCTGTAGACAATGACTGAATTATGAATTACGAAAAGGTAAGTATTATGAATCAGAAAGCATTAAAAACGCTCGAATACGACAAAATTATCGAACAACTGGCTTCGTATGCCAGTTCTCCGCTGGGCCGGAAGAAATGTCTGGAACTCGTTCCTTCCTCTTCCCTTTCCCAGATTACACGGATGCAGCACGAAACACACGACGCGCTCACCCGGCTCTTTAAAAAAGGCCACATTTCCTTTGGTGATGCCAAAGATATCCGCGGCGCATTAAAGCGTCTCGAAATCGGCAGCTCCATGAACATCACGGAGCTTCTGCAGACCGCCGCACTTCTGGAAAACACGGCACGCGTCAAAGCGTACGGCCGCCGCGAAAATGCGGACCAGACGCCGGACAGCCTCGAAGATCTCTTCGAAACACTGGAGCCTCTGACGCTGCTTTCCACGGAAATCCGCCGCTGTATTCTCTCCGAGGATGAAATCAGCGATGATGCAAGCCCGAATCTACGCCGCATCCGTCGTTCCATCAAATCGTGTGAGGAAAAAATCCACAGCCAGTTAATCTCGCTCGTCAACGGTTCCTACCGCACGTATCTGCAGGATGCCGTCATCACGATGCGCGACGGCCGCTACTGTATCCCGATCAAATCCGAGTACAAAGGCCAGGTTCCTGGCATGGTACATGACCAGTCCTCGACCGGTTCCACCTTCTTTGTCGAGCCGATGGCCGTTGTCAAACTGAACAACGATATCCGTGAGCTGGAAATTGAAGAAGCAAAAGAAATCGAGGTCATCCTCTCTACGTTGAGTGCCCAGGCAGACCTGCACCGCGATGAGATCCGTTACGACCTCGAAAACATGGTAGAGCTTGACTTCATCTTCGCGCGCGCCGCTCTTGCAATGGAGCAGAACGCCAATGAGCCGATCTTCAACACCGAAGGTAAAATCCACCTGCGCAAGGCACGCCACCCGCTGATCAATGCGAAAAAAGTCGTTCCGATTGATCTGTCGCTCGGCGAAGATTTCGACCTTCTGATCGTCACAGGACCGAATACCGGCGGTAAAACGGTTTCCTTAAAGACGGTCGGACTCTTAACACTGATGGGCCAGTCCGGACTTCACATTCCGGCACTCGACCGCTCCTCCCTTTCCGTTTTCGACGAGGTTTACGCCGATATCGGTGATGAGCAGAGCATCGAGCAGTCGTTGAGTACCTTCTCCTCCCACATGACGAATGTGGTTTCCTTCCTCGACAAGGCAGACCGCAATTCCCTCGTCCTGTTCGATGAGCTCGGCGCCGGTACCGACCCGACAGAGGGCGCGGCGCTTGCCATCGCGATCCTCTCTACGCTCCACGAGCGCGGCATCCGCACCATGGCAACGACACACTACAGTGAACTGAAAATCTATGCCTTATCCACACCGGGCGTGGAGAATGCCTGCTGTGAATTCGATGTCGAGACTTTAAGCCCGACATACCGCCTGCTCGTCGGCGTTCCTGGAAAGAGTAATGCGTTTGCGATTTCCAGCAAACTCGGCCTGCCGGACTACATCATCAACAAGGCAAAAGACGAAATCAGCGAGCAGGATGAATCGTTTGAAGACGTTCTGACCACTCTCGAGCAGAACCGGATCACGCTGGAACGCGAAAAAGAAGAGCTTGCCCGCACCCGCGCGGAAGTCGAATCCCTGAAGCAGAGCCTTGCCAAGAATCAGGAACAGATCGACGCAAGAAAAGAAAAGATGATCTCCAATGCAACCGAGGAGGCACAGAGAATTCTCCGCGAGGCGAAGGAATACGCCGACCAGACGATGCGCGATTTCCAGAAATTTGGAAAAGAGAATGTTTCCGTCCGCGAAATGGAGCAGAAACGTACCGCTCTGCGTGAAAAAATGAACAAGCTCGATAAGAAAAAGGCGAAGGAAGTGCCGAAGCGCACCGGAAATCTCCGCCCGCAGGATCTTCATCTCGGCGATGCCGTCAAAGTCTTAAGCATGAATCTCAAAGGTACTGTCAGCACCCGCCCGGATTCGAAGGGAAATCTCTTCGTCCAGATGGGTATCATGCGGACCAAAGTGCATATCTCCGACCTTGTGCTGATCGACGAGGCTGTCATCACCGGCCCGTCCATCTCCCGCACAAGCAGCGGAAAATCGAAGCTTTCCAAGGCTGCCACGATTTCTACCGAGATCAATCTGCTCGGAAAAACGGTGGATGAAGCGGTTGCCGAACTCGACAAATATCTCGATGACGCTTATCTCTCCCATCTGCCGAGTGTCCGCGTTGTCCACGGAAAAGGAACGGGCGCACTGCGGAAAGGCATTCACAATTATCTGCGCCGCCAGAAACACGTAGCGGACTTCCATTTAGCGGAATTTGGCGAGGGCGATGCCGGCGTTACGATTGTTACGTTTAAGAAATAAAAACTCAGGAAAATATGGGACGGAACGCATACTGTATGCGGTTCCGTCCTGTCCCCAGTGAAGGAGAATCTTTTATGGCTTCCAAACAGAAAATTCTGATCGTCGATGACGATAACAATATCGCAGAACTGATTTCTCTCTATCTGACCAAGGAATGCTATGACACAAAAATTGTAAACGATGGAGAAGAGGCTGTCCGGGAGTTTCACTCCTTCCAGCCGAACCTGATTCTGCTCGACCTGATGCTGCCCGGCATGGACGGCTACCAGGTCTGCCGCGAAATCCGGCACGATTCCGATGTTCCGATCATCATGCTCTCGGCAAAGGGCGAGGTGTTCGACAAAGTCCTCGGCCTGGAACTCGGCGCGGATGACTACATCATCAAACCATTTGATTCCAAGGAACTCGTTGCCCGTGTGAAAGCAGTGCTGCGGAGATTTCAGCCATCACGCACGATCCCGGTGTCCGCGACCGCAGGAAAATGTGTCGAGTACCCGGATCTTATCATCAACCAGACGAACTATTCCGTCATTTACCAGGGCCGCACCGTCGATATGCCGCCGAAGGAACTGGAGCTTCTCTACTTCCTTGCTTCCTCACCAAACCAGGTCTTTACGCGAGAACAGCTCCTCGACCATATCTGGGGCTATGAGTACATCGGCGATACCCGCACGGTAGACGTTCATATCAAACGTCTCCGCGAAAAAATCAAGGACCATGCCTCCTGGGCCATCACGACGGTCTGGGGCATCGGTTACAAGTTTGAGGTTAAAAAATAATGCGACGCACGCTTTACCGGAAATTAATTCTCATTTATGTCATTCTCGCCATTGCCGGCTTTACGCTGATCTCAACGGTCGGCTCCCGCATGGTGGAGGACAGTCTGGTCTCCAGCGCGAGCACCAGTCTGTACCGGGAGGCCACGCAGATCGCTTCCAAACAGGGCGACCTTTATTACCACAGTGAGCGTTCCCTGACGGATCTTTACAATTCGCTCAGTGCACTGGCTTCCTATCACAATTCCCAGATCTGGCTCATCAGCGCAGACGGGGAAATTCTGCTGAACACGGCAGCTGCACTCGATGAGGAAAACCCGGAGATCATCGACGGTTTTGATCCGGTTGCGCTCGGCAGCGAGTATTACAGCACGGGAACGTTTTTCGGCTATTTCGAAGACAAAATGCTGAGCGTCATGGTTCCCGTCACCTCCGATTTCCGGATCAATGGCTATGTCGCCATCCACCTTCCGCTGCAGGACGTCTATCAGCAGAGGGAAAGTCTGCTGGCACGGATTGATTTTCTGTTCCTGCTCGTGTTCGGACTCTCGTTTGTGATTCTGATCTTTTTCTCCCTCGTCGTGTACCGGCCGCTGAAAAAGATCATCAACGGTGCAAAGGAGTATGCCTCCGGCAACCTGACCCACAAAATTGATGTTAAATCTCACGATGAGATGGGGTATCTCGCTTCCACGCTGAACTACATGTCCGGCGAGCTGAACAAGACCGGCGAATACCAGCGGAAATTTGTGGCGAACGTCTCTCACGACTTCCGCTCACCGCTGACCTCGATCAAAGGCTATGTGGAGGCAATCCTCGACGGAACGATTCCGCCGGAAATGCAGGAAAAATATCTGAAAATCGTTCTGTTTGAGACAGAACGGCTGCACAAGCTGACGCAGAGCCTGCTGACGCTGAACGACATCGACGATAAAGGGAATATGCTCGATCTGACCTCGTTTGACATCAACGCCGTCATCAAGGATACCGCCGCTTCGTTTGAGGGAACCTGCACAAAAAAACGGATTTCCATTTCACTGATCCTCGCATCGCGCACCTTATACGTCTGCGCCGATATGGGAAAAATCCAGCAGGTGCTGTACAATCTCATTGATAATGCAATCAAATTCAGCAACAACGATTCCACCATCACAGTTGAGACAACGGAGAAGCACGGTAAAGTCTTCGTCTCCGTCAAGGACACCGGCTGCGGCATTCCAAAGGCAAGCATCACGAAAATCTGGGAGCGCTTCTACAAGCTCGACGCCTCCCGCGGCAAGGACCGCAAAGGAACGGGACTTGGGCTTTCAATCGTCAAAGAGATCATCACTGCGCATAACCAGAATATCAATGTCATCAGTACAGAGGGCGTTGGTACCGAATTTATCTTTACACTCGCCAAAGGCGAAGCACCAAAATAAGCCCCTCCGCCGAGGGGCTTTTTTGCCAGACATATCAAACTAACTCTGGAGGTAATTTTCACTATGAACCCAAACACCATTGATTCCATCATCAAACAGCTCATTGCATCCCACACCACCATTTCCACCATGGAAAGCTGCACTTCCGGCCTGATCGCCTCCCTGATCACCGACACCGAAGGCGCCTCCGCCATTTTCCCCGGCGGCTACGTCACGTATCTGAACGAAACCAAAGTCCTCGTCGGCGTCGACCCTTCCGTCATCGAAATCCACGGCGTCTACTCCCCCGAATGCGCCGAAGCCATGGCCCGCACAGTACAAGAAAACCTGCACACCGCCATCGCCATCGGAATCACCGGCACAACCGGAAATCTCGACCCCAACAACGCTGACAGCGTACAGGGCGTCGTCTACTTCTGTATTTTATACAAAGCCCAAGCCCACACCTTCACCTTCCAGACCAACGTCTCCGGCATGACCCGCCACGAAATCAAACAGCTTTACGCAGAGCAGGTCTTTGCCGAATTGGAAATGATCTTAACTTCTTCCTTATAAAAAGAATGCAGCTCCGTCTACGATCACCAGAGTCCCGTCCGTCTACCTCCACTCATGCGTCCGCAAATGCCCCGCGAGCTGCATATGGTCAAAGTTATTCTGCCGCAGTGCTCGTACAGTACGATCGCCACGGAATTTGAAAGGTTCAGCGACCGAATATCATTAATCATCGGAATCCGCACCGCCGTCTCCTGATTATCGTACAGAATATCCTCCGGAATCCCCGCGCTTTCCTTTCCGAACATGATAAAGCAGTCCTCTTCATACTGCACATCCACATACGTCTGCGGCCCCTTCGTCGTCGCATAGTAAATCTTCGCCCCCGGATTTTTCTCCAGAAAATCCTCGTAACTCTCATACACTGTCACATCCAGCTTCGACCAGTAATCCAGCCCCGCGCGCCTGACCGCCTTGTCCGAAATATCAAACCCCAGCGGCTTAATCAGATGCAGCCTCGTCCCCGTCGCCACACACGTCCGTCCGATATTACCTGTATTTGCTGGAATCTCCGGCTCATGAAGAACAATATTCAAATGTGCCATTTTACCAATCACTCCTGTCGTATATTTAAGCCTTATCTGCCAACCCGGTACATCTCATCCATCTGCGGCTTATCCAGATACCTGACCTCTTCCCCGTTCCGGAGAATCCTCTCCTTCCCGGATGTCGTCCGCCCAATCACCGCCGATGGAATCCCTTCGAGTGCCATTTTCTGCACCAGCCCCTCGCCGTCCGCCGCCGCAATCAGCAGCGCCCCCGTCGAAAGCATCTGATACGGATTCACCCCGAAAAATTCACAGATCTCCACCGTCTCCTGCTGGATCGGAATCCTCTTCAGCGCCACATCAAGCCCGATACCCGCGCCGTCCGCCATCTCCCAGAGCGCCCCGAAAATCCCGCCCTCCGAGAGATCCTGCATCGCAGCCGCACCGTGCTCGATCGCAATCTCCGCCTCACGGCAGACAGAGTAATCCTCCGAAAAATCCGCCGCCCCATGGATAAATCCCGGAGAAAATCTCTTCAGAAGCTCATCCCTTCTTGTCTTTGCCAGATAAGACACCGCGCCAAGCGCAATCCCCTTCGTCACGACAAGATCCAAATCCGCTGTCACACACGACGGATCAAACAGCCCCGCACGCGTTGTCCCGCCTGCCGCCGTCACGGTAAGCACCGGATACAAAACCCCGTCCGTCACCTCCGTATGCCCGCCGATCACCGCAGTTCCATACCGCACACACGCACCGTCAACCGCCCGCATCAGCTCCTTTAAATCCTTTTCTTCCATCGCCTCCGGCAGCATCAGCGACACCAGCACTCCTTTTGCCGATGCCCCCGCCGCGGCCACACTGTTGCACACCCTGCAGACCGCGAGCACCGCGTCCTCCGGATCCTTCACCAGCACCGGCGCACACGAAAACACCTGCGTCTCCTTTTCTCCTGCAAATGCCGATACCCCGCGTCCGACCGCCGGTCCTGCTGCGTCCTCTCTTTTCTGCCCCAGCATCTTAAACACCGAGCGCACCAGCACGCTCTGCTGTAATTTACCCTTTCGCATCCCTTGTCCTCCTCGAACTTCCTGTTTCAAACGAAAAAGCAGACGTCATGTTCTTACGCAACGAAACAGCAAGTGTTTCACTGCTAAGTGAACAGTAACCAGAAAACGCCTAGTCCTCATCGTCCTCCGTTTTCTCTGTATCGCTGCTGTCTTCCTTCTTCTCCGAAGAACTCGATGACGAACTGCTCTGGCTGTATTTCGCTGCAACTTCCTTTGCTTTTGCAAGATCATTTGCCGCAATCGCCGCCTGCATTTCCGCACGCGCCGCTGCATTGTCCGTCTTTGTTCCCACGGTATAGACATCCGATGTCATGCGGTAAGTGCTGGAATTCACCTGCTCCTTCGTCTCATTTCCATTGTCATTCACAATCTTCCACAGCCGCGCCGTCGAACCCTGATAGCCGTACGATGTCTGTTCAATTGTTCCAAACGATGCATTCGCATCTTCCGTCAGGCTCGGCGTCGGATCCTCCGTGTTTGTCGTCTCACTCTCATAGCGGACCGTGCGGTTCGGATCTCTCGTCTCATGGCCGTAGATGGCAAAATGCAGGGTGCTTCCGTCCGCGCTCGCCTCAATATAAATCGGCGCATCCGTATTGTTGATGAATTTCAGGTCTTTCAATCCCTCTGCAATCGCCGCATCCATCGACGGATCCACATAGTGGACAATCATGGAATGGCTGTACCGCTCCGTCACCTCAAGCTCTGCTTTTAAGACAGCAACATAGAGCGTTGTGGAAACCTGGCAGATACCGCCGCCGTACGAATCGACGACCTTGCCCATCTCATACGATGCTGCCAGTGCATAACCATTTTCCGCATCAAACGGCACAACGACCGCCTCTACGGAAAATTCCTCGCCCGGCTGTACCAGCGTTCCGTTAATCTTCTCTGCGCCGACTGCGACATTCTGTTTTCTGCCGCTCGTACCGTTGCCATACTCCGTCGTACCCTCGCCGAGCAGATCTTTGACAAGTGCAAGCTGCTCCGGATTACCGCCTGCCGGTGTTTGTTCTGTTACCAGTTCTACGCCGCCGATGCCGCCCCGCCAGCTTGTCGTCAGGTAATTGACAACCTTCGCCGTGGACTCATCCACGTTGACGCTGCATCCGGTCTGGCCCGGATTGACGATAAATTCGCCGTTTTCGCGGGTCAGCGTTGCATCTGTTGCCTCGCGGTTCAGCACGGCCGTGTTGTTTTCTACCTCCTGGCGCGCTGCCTCGCCATCGACTGTATATTTCAGGGAAAACGTCACCGTCTCTCCATTTTTGAGCCGGTTCTGTGTCAGGAACCGCTTCAGTACATTGCCTTCCTGCCCGATTGTGACGGCTTCTCTTTCCACCTCCGGGTTGGCACAGGAAAGTCCGAGATCCCCTGCTGTCACCTGTGCATTCTGCTCTCCGGCAGACAGGTTGATAACCGAGGGTTTTAACTGTTCAATTTTGTCGTTTACTGCCTGTGTGATCTGCTCTTCGGTCATACCGCCGACGGAAATGTCTTCTACATAGATTCCGTCCAGCGCTGTCCGGCCATCCGCTTTGACTGATTCTGCCAGAAAGCAGAATGCGAATGCGATAAGCATCACCAGCAGGCCTCTCATTTTTCTGCTGTTTTTCATACTGTGCCTCTTCTTGATCCGTTTCCCATTTCACTCTGTCTTTTACAGAATCTCTTTACACCAGCCATAAAAGTGCTGGAAGAACCATACCAAGCACCATAACCACTGCAAGAATCAATGCCAGTATCTTTGCTGCATTTCTCTTCTTTGCCAGCGGATCTTTCTTCTTTTTCTGTGCCTCTGTCGGGGCTTTTCGATTGACTTTATTACTCATCGTTCCATCCTTTCTTTTTCTCTTCTATTTTTTCTCAGTTCTCTGTCGTTTTTCCATTCTTCCATGTGCCAGAATAATCTGATCGATCATGCGGGATGCACGGCTTTTTGTGAGTGCTCCCCACTCCGGTTCGAGATCCAGCTCATGGTACCGGATCAGATCCGCCAGATATTTTTTCTGTGCCTCCGTCGCCGGAACCTCACGTTTCATTTTGGCCTTCAGAGGCGCTGCGGCAAACCATTCCGGGTGATCTTCCGAAAATCCTTCTTCCAGTTTTCGGAACAGTGCCAGCGTTTCCAGCACATCGTCCATTGCACGGTGTGCGTGTTCCCGCGGGATCTGATAGTAGCCGCAGAGTGCTTCAAGGCTTCTGCTCTCCAGATCCGGGAGGGCTTTCCGTGCAATTTTCAACGTATCCCACGCTTCTTTTTCAAAGTCCAGACGGGCATTTATCGCTGCCTGCTTGATGAAGCTGTAATCGAACAGAATATTGTGCCCCAGAAGCGGCAGGCCGCCGCAGAAATCCAGAAAGCCGCGGACAGCAGTCTCCACATCGGGCGCATTCGCAATCATCTCATCCCGGATTCCGGTGAGTTCCGTGATCCGCTCCGGCACTTTTCTGCCCGGATTGACGAAAGTCTCATACGATGCCGTGACCTCTCCGCCCTGCACTTTTACTGCACCGATCTCCAGAATCTGGTCTTCCTTTACAGAAAGACCCGTTGTCTCAAGATCGAGCACTACAAAATCTTGTATTTTCATCTTTTATTACCTTTTCTAGTATCTCATGTTCTTTTGAAATGTCAAGCGTAAAAAAGCTCACTGCAGTCGATCATCTCCGCATTTCCCGTCAGCGGATCGCGCTTCTGATAATCAAACAGGAGTACCATACGCGCCTTTTCCCCGTTTCCGAGCACATCGTAATCAAAAACTTCCACATGCGTCATGCGCTGCAGCTGCTTCCAATCGTATGTCGTATACGATGGCAGAAGCGTTCTCGTTTCGGCTTCCTTCTGGTAAAAATCACGCGATTCGTTTTTCCATTCCGACGGATCCTTTGCAAAATGCGGCCGCGTCTTCATATTTTCCCGCGCATACAGATCGAGTACCATCATCTGGCGGAAGAATGCTTCGTCCTGCTGTTTTTCGTCCCGTAAAAACTCGAGCAGAATTTCATACCGCTGGATCCGGTTATGCGCCGCCTCACTGTAGTCCTTCGCCCGATAGAAATCACCGAGTTCCTGGAAGAAGTCGAACGGGTTCTCATACAACCGCTCGATCATCGGAAGCGTGTGGACAAACTGACCGCTGTTGTAATAGACTTCTACCATCTCTTCCACGTCTTTCAGTTTCAGCACATCATCATACGGCAGCCATTTTGTATAAAGCACCTCATACGGCTCCCGTTCCTGATAATGGCAGTCATATTCTTTCGTATGCTCATACATAAAGGAGCCTCGAAGCACTTTTAAAAATCCGAGCTGCAGCTGCTGCGGCCGGAGCGCATAGACATCCGCAAAAGAACGGCGGAAACTTGCATAGTCCTCGTAGGGAAGTCCCGCAATCAGGTCCAGATGCTGGTGGATGTTTCTTCCTTTCGCAATCCGATTGACAATCTCTGTCACTTTTCCAAAATCCATCTTCCGGTGAATTGCTTCGATCGTCTGCGGATTCGTAGACTGCACGCCGATCTCGAGCTGTACGAGTCCCGGCCGCAGCGTATTCAAAAGTTCCAGCTCTTCTTCCGTAATCAGATCGGCAGCAATTTCAAAATGGAAATTTGTCACACCATTATCATGTTCTGCGATGAATTTCCAGATCGCCATTGCGTGATCTTTTTTGCAGTTGAAGGTACGATCTACAAATTTAACCTGCGGTACCTTCTGCTCCAAAAAGAAGGCAAGCTCCTTTTTTACGAGATCGAGATTTCGGAACCGGAGCCTTTTATCAATGGAAGAAAGGCAGTAGCTGCACGAGAACGGACAGCCACGGCTCGACTCATAATAAATGATGCGGTTCTCAAATTTTTTCAGGTTTGCATAGGGAAAATCCACCTCGGACAGATCCATAACCGGACGCCACGGGTTGCTTTTGACTGCACCGTCTGCATCACGGTATGTAATGCCATGGATCTCCTCCAGCGTTTTCCCCTCCATCCCATTCCCCTGGTTCTGATAATAAACTGCTATTTCCCGGAAAGTCACTTCTCCCTCGCCTTTCATAATTCCGGCAAGGAACGGATACTGCTCCAGCATCTCCTCTGCATGGTACGAAACCTCCGGCCCGCCAAGCCAGATCTTTGTTTTCGGACTGATTTTATGATATTCTGTAATCAGATCCTCTACGATTGATATATTCCAGATGTAGCAGGAAACGCAGACAACGTCTGCACGCGCCAGAAACAGGCTTCGCAGCATGGAATCCTTTGACTGATTGATCGTAAATTCGCGGATCTCCGGGAACACGCCGGCTTTCTCCGCGCTCGCCTGCAGTGTATAAACTGCGAGATTGGAATGAATATATTTTGCGTTGACCGCAGTCAGAATAATTTTCATAATCTTTCTAATACTTCTCCTTGGTTCCTCTTTGCATATCTTTTATACTACCACATTCTCGAACGAAAATACACCGCCATTCCTCCAAAAGCACAATTTTTTCGCGATTTTCGATAAAACAGTTGCAATTTTCGCGAATCCATGTTATATTAACAGAGGTTTCCAACAGGAAATCAAAATGCCCAGATAGCTCAGTTGGTAGAGCAGAGGACTGAAAATCCTCGTGTCGCTGGTTCGATTCCGGCTCTGGGCATTTTTTGCTACACAAAAGCAGGATTCACATTTTTTGCCACAGCAAAATCCGGCAGAATCTCCTGTCTCCTATCGCAAAAAAACTCTGCACCGCATCCCCGGAAATTCCCGGATGGATACGGTACAGAGTTTTTTTCGTCGCATAACTGCCCAAGAAAACATTTCGTTTTTACAGATTTTTGATTACCTCCCATGCTTCATCATCAAATTTTCTATCTCTGAAATAGTACTGTTTATCTTCTTCGGTAATCTTCCGAATGACTTTACACGGATTTCCTGCTGCAATCGACCAGTCCGGAATGTCCTTTGTTACAACACTTCCGCCGCCGATAACAACGTTATCTCCGATATGTACGCCTGGTAAAATAACTGTATTTCCGCCAATCCAGACATTATCTCCGATGGTAACTTCAATGCCGTATTCATACGCACTGTTTCTTGCCGCCGGATGCACCGGATGACCTGCAGTATAGATGGCAACGTTCGGCGCCATCTGGCAGTTGTCTCCGATTTTTACCTTTGCCACATCGAGAATGGTGCAGTTATAATTTGCAAAGAAATTTTTTCCAACCTCAATATGAGAGCCATAGTCACAGTAAAATGGCGGATTGACAAATGCACCCTCGGATTTTCCAAACAGTTCTTTTACAATGGCTGCGATTCCGCCAAAATCCGAACGGTCGATGGTGTTCAGTTTCTGCGTCAGTCTTCTCGCATTCATCTGCTGCTCCATGACCTCTGCATCGGAAATGTACGGTAACTGTCTGTCTCTTCTCTCTACGTTTTTCATTGTTCTGTATCCTCCCTGGTAATATTATTCACCCACTGATATTTTTTATAGTGTCTGTAAACGGCAGGAAGCTTAATCATTTCATCCAGATTCAGCAGGAAATAAACGACCATGACCGTTGTTCCGATCGTAATCGCCGCATAAAAGAGATTCAGGACAAAAGAAATCTGTGTGGCAAGCGAAACTGCAGACAGGGAATTCTGGTCCAGCGTACCGACCATTAACGCATCGGACGCACTTACCAGTGCATTCATCAGATTCTGTACAACCATCGGGATCAGCAGTGCAAGAAGTTTCCGGTAGAATTCTGGATCTTTTTTCTTGATTTCCCTCTGATTTTTCATTTCTTTTTCCTTTTTTCTGTTTTATTCCATACACGTATATGTTATAATCATATTATCTTAGGTTTTGCGTTTTTTCTACGACAATATTCCTTATTTTTTATAATAATTGTACTTTTTCACGGAGGTTTTTATGATAAATGACCCAATTACAAAAGTCATGCAGGACGCATCCGAGATCGTCCGCTACGATGAAGTCGGCATTCCGCTTTATATCCGGGAAGGACTGCTTTCTTCCTATCCAGATCACCGGGCGCTCTGCCACTGGCATGAGGATATCGAATGGGTACAGATCCGCTCCGGTCAGATGAACTACTATATCAATGGAAAAAGAGTCCTTTTAAACGCCGGGGAGGCGATTATCGTCAATTCCCGCCAGATGCACTACGGATATTCTGAAAACGGCCAGGAATGTGACTTTATCTGTATCCTGTGCCATCCGAAAATCCTCACCGCGAACAGCGTTCTGTACCAGTCTTATATTACGCCGGTTCTTTCGAATCCGGCTCTGGAATATCTTCATCTGAAGCCGGAAAATCCGGAAGATACTGAAGCGCTGCAGACCCTCCCGGAAATTCTCCGGCTGAAGAAGGAACAGCCGACCGCCTACGAAATCGAGGCTGCTGCTCTGCTTTCCCTTTTGTGGTGCCGTCTTTTGCGCACGCATCCGATGATGCCGGACGGCAACACCGCCGTCTCACAGGATCCAGATCTTCTGATCCAGCGCGATATGGTTTCCTATATTTACAGCCACTACAGTGAATCCATCAATCTGGAAGAGATCGCCGCCGCCGGAAAAGTCTGCCGCAATAAATGCTGTCAGATTTTCCGCCGCTATCTTTGCCAGAGCCCAATTGATTTTCTGAATCATTACCGTCTGGAAGTAAGCTGTCATCTGCTAAACACAACCAAAATGTCCATCGCGGAAATCTGTACCGCATGCGGTTTCAATCATCAGAGTTATTATTCCAAAATTTTTCTGCGTACTTACCATTGTACGCCGAGAGATTTCCGGAAACGCGCAGAAGGCCTGCCAACATAACCTGATTTTTTTCTGTACACGTTTTTTTGTTAAAAAAAGGAAGAATTTTGCTAGACATTTTTCCGATCCCTGTTATAATAAAATTACAAAGGTGTTGCGCTAAACCTAACCAAAACACTATATTTTCCATTTATTTTACAAGGAGGATGACATGGTAAAAAAATTTGTCTACGGAACCCCATTTGAAACCGAAGCTGTCGTAAAAGAGATCCCCTCTTCCGAAGGAACCCGGATTACGGTACCTTCTCCACCGAGAACGGCTTCTCCTTCACTACAAAGCTTGCTGACGAGGACATGGTATTCGGACTTGGCGAAGCCAACCGCGGCATCAACAAACGCGGTTTTCTTTACATCAGTGACTGCGCTGATGATCCAAACCACGTAGAGAGCAAAACCTCTCTGTATGCAGCACACAACTTCATCATCATCTCCGGCAAGACACACGTAGGATTCTTCTTCGATTATCCGGGCACCCTGCGTTTCGATATCGGCTACACGACTTCCGATACAATGACTGTTTCCTGCGAAAACGCAGATCTCTACGTTTACATGATCACCGGTGATTCCGATCTTGATATCGTAAAACAGTTCCGCGGCATCATCGGACGCAGCTACATTGCTCCGAAGTTTGCTTTCGGTTACGGTCAGAGCCGCTGGGGCTACAAAACAGAGGATGATTTCCGCACGGTAGTGAAAAAATACCGCGAAAACCATGTGCCGCTCGATATGGTTTACATGGATATTGACTACATGCAGGATTACAAGGACTTCACCGTAAATGAAGAACGTTTCCCGGATTTCGAGGGATTTGTACAGGATATGAAAAAAGAAAAGATCCATCTCGTTCCGATCATCGATGCCGGTGTGAAAGTCGAAGAGGGTTATGACATTTACGAAGAGGGCTGTGAAAAAGGCTACTTCTGCCGCCGTGAGGATGGCTCCTACTTCGAAGCTACTGTATGGCCAGGCTGGACTCATTTCCCGGATGTCTTAAATGCAGATGCCAGAAAATGGTTTGGCGACAAATACGATGTTCTCGTTTCCAAAGGAATCGATGCCTTCTGGAATGACATGAACGAGCCATCCATCTTCTATTCTCAGGAAGGCCTTGCTGATTTCAAAGAGACTGCAAAGAAATACGTGGAGGGTGACCCGGAAGTTCCGCACTACATGGTAGGTGGAAAGCTTCAGGCACTGGCAAACAACCATGAGGACTATAAACGCTTCTATCACAACGTAAACGGCGAACAGGTCCGCCATGACAAGGTACACAATCTGTTTGGCTACAACATGACACGTTCTGCCGGTGAAGCTTTTGAACGAATTTCCCCGGATAAGCGAATCCTGATGTTCTCCCGTTCTTCCTACATCGGCATGCACCGTTACGGTGGAATCTGGACCGGAGACAACTGCTCGTGGTGGTCACACATCCTGCTGAACCTGAAGATGATGCCGTCCCTCAACATGTGCGGTTTCCTCTATACCGGAGCCGACCTCGGCGGATTCGGTGCAAATACCACAAGAGACCTGCTGCTCCGCTGGCTGGCACTTGGTGTTTTCACTCCTCTGATGAGAAACCATGCTGCACTCGGAACACGTGAGCAGGAACCTTACCAGTTTGAGCATATCGAGGACTTCCGCAACGTCATCGGCGTCCGCTACCGCCTCGTTCCGTATCTGTACAGCGAGTACATGAAGGCTGCTTTAAACGACGATATGTACTTCAAACCGCTTGCCTTCGTTTATCCGGACGACAAACTGGCAAGAAATACAGAAGATCAGTTGATGATCGGTAATGAGATCATGATCGCACCGGTTTACACCCAGAATGCCATCGGCCGTTACGTATATCTGCCGGAAGAAATGATGTTTGTAAAATTCCTCGGCAATGGAAACATGTTCCAGGAGGTTCTTCCAAAAGGTATCCACTATGTAGAAGTTGCCCTGAATGAGGTTCCGCTCTTCATCCGCAAAGGCTGCGCAATCCCGGTTGCTGATTTTGCAGAATCCATACCGGATATCAAAGAGGAAAGCATCCGCATGGTCGGATACGAAGGCGCTTCCTACGAGCGTTATACCGATGACGGAGTTTCCCGTATCTGATACAGAAAACAGTTTTTGAATCATCTCCCCCTTTGCAGGAGCTTCCCGGAGCCATCAGGTTCCGGAAGCTCCTGCAGTTTTTTCACGCAAAAAGGCGGGAACCCTCTATGTTTCTCCGGGTTCCCGCCTTTTTCTTTTCGCTTTATTCTGTTTTCGGCAGCCGCACCTCTACGACGGCTCCGTAATTTTCATCCATATTGGAGCACGTAATGCTCGCCCGTTCGCCGTACATCAGCGCCAGGCGGCGTTTTATATTGGAGATGCCGACATGGTGACGGCCGTGGTAGATGATAGGCGTGTCGTTTTCGATTGCATCCAGTGCCTCTTTCGAAAATCCGTTTCCGGTGTCGGAAATACAGATGTAGAGGTACTCACCGTCCTCGTACGTCTCGTTTGTGAGATATAGGGAAATCTCACTCTTCCGGTCCAGGGATACACCGTGTACTACGGAGTTTTCCACCAGTGTCTGCAGCAGAAGAGACGGAACCTTCCATTCTCCGATATCACCATCCGTCGTTGCTTCAAAGGAAAAGGCTTCTTCTCCGTACCGCAGCTTCTGGATGCGGATATATGCCTCAATGTGTTCCAGCTCTTCCTCCACATCGCGCTGCTTCTTGGAATCCTGGAAAATGTAGCGCATATAGTCGGACAGCACCGTTGTGATCTCAACGATCTCGCCTTCGTTATTCTTATCCGCAATGCCATGGATCAGGCTCAGGCAGTTCAGAAAGAAGTGTGGCTTGATCTGTTCCTGCGTGTATTCCAGCTCGGCTTTCTGTTCGGCAAGCTCTTTTTCGTAGATCGCAATTTTCAATCCCTGTATTTTCCGCAGCAGTTCCTTGAATTTGCCGCTCACAGACTCCAGCTCTAACAGATTGTTGCTTCCATCGTCATTCAGACTCTGCTCTTTTTCCAGCTCCTCCAGTTTTTGTCCGAATTTTTCCAGCGGTTCCAGAATCCGGTGGTAATATGCTGTAATTTCCAATGCGCAGACAATCAGAAGAACCGCGATCAGGACGACAAATGCAATCTGCATAATCAGTACATTCTCAAGAATACCTCCTCCCGGCAGAACCATAAGATTGATTTTTCCGACCGTTCCAAGCTGGTAGGAATAGACCGTCGCATTTTTCTCTTTTTTCTCTCCCGCTTTGGAAAAATCGATAATCTCATTTTTATATTTTTCCGACGTATCTGCCTGCGTCATGACACGGCCTCTGGCATCCACCATAAACGGAATGACATCATACTCCTCTGTTTTGGCGCGGATGGTCCGGAAAATCAGATTCAGATTGATGACACAGCCTATGACTTTTTTGTTTTTCGCGTACCAGCCGACAATATAGTCGTCGTCGCCAAACGTAATCACAGTCCATTGTGTGCTGATCGAATCCTTTGATGTCATAATCTGCAGATAGGACATCAGCATCTGATTCAGCGTTGTCATTCCCTTACTCTCGGTAAACATAGTTCCGCTGTCCGTAATCAGAACATTGGCTTTCTGACCGTAGACGAAGAAGGTCTGTACCTCATGGTAACGGATTTTCAGCACACGGTTTCGCTCCCGCAGCGTCTGCTCCATTTCATAATACTGAGCATCTGTCGATGTTATCTGATCCGGGATTTCTTTGATATTGCTGTCAGAATCCAGCAGATAGATCAGTTCACTGTTGATCTGCGACATATCACGGTTGATCTGATCGACATAGAGCTTTGCCGTATCGGCAATATATTTATCTGCCAGCTTGCGGTTTTCCCAAACGCCCCAGAGCAGGCAGACAACAAGCCCCATCAGGACCAGAAAAACCGGAGTTCCAAGCCGCAGGGACGTATCCTTCAAACTGCGTATTCGAACGCTATGCAGCATCCTTCGTTTTCCTTTCTGCCAGAGATTCATAAGCGCATCCACCCCTCCTTTTTTCTTTCTGCAGAGCGACTGCCGGACGCCGCACCTTACCGCGCAGCCCCGGCAGTCCTTTTACACTCACGGAATGCATTTGCAGCTATGTTCTTTGTAACACAGCCCATTATACCATATTTTCCGGCTTTGTCCATGCAGAGTCCGTGTTTCACATGGCAAGAACAGGATTTTCTGTTCCCGTTCGCCTGGTACCGGTGAACGGGAACATTCTCTTATTCAGAGAAAATATTCAGCAGCTTTTCTGCATCTGCTCCTTCCTTTACGAATACCGGAATAGTATCCATCGGAGCAGCAACCGTTACCTTCTGTCCTCCCTCATACTTTTCTCCGGTCCATGCGTTAAACCATGTCGTTCCGGCCGGAAGATAAACCTCGCGCTCCGTTACGTGATCCTCCATCACAGGTGCAACATAGAGATCCGGTCCGAACAGATAAGCGTCCTCCACATTCCAGCTCTCCGGATCTGTCGGGAAATCATAGAAAACAGGCCGCATCACCGGGGTTCCGTCCTCATGTGCTTTCTTCATCTGTACCCGGATATAATCTCTCAGGCGCTCACGCAGGAAAATGTATTTCTTGGAAATTTCATATGCCTCATCACCAAAGCTCCAGATCTCATTGTCACTGCCGGATCCGATCTGTTCTGCACCGTAGCCCTCCTGTGGGTTGCGGTTTCCGTGCAGACGCATGACAGGGCAGAAGCATCCGTACTCAAACCAGCGGATGTACAGACGATGGAAATCCGGGTCATCGGTTCTTGCGCCGTGGAAGCCGCCGATATCAGTGGTCCACCACGGAATACCGGCAACCGCCATGTTAAGACCTGCCTGTACCTGGCGCCGGAAGCACTCAAAGGTACTTACAATATCGCCTGACCATACGAGTGCACCATATTTCGCGCTGCCTGCCCAGGCAGAACGGATCAGGCTGATTGGCATAGTATCGCCTTCTGCCGTCATGCCGTCATAGAACGCTTTCAGATAATATTTCGGATAAATATTTCCGACCTCCTGTACGCTTCCGAGCTGATAGCGGTAGTTCTTGAAATCATAAACGCTGTATTCCGGCTCTGCCACATCCAGCCAGAAGAGCTTGGCACCCTGATCATAATAATTTTTCTTGATCTTCTCCCAGACATATGTTCTTGCATCCGGGTTAGTCGCATCGAAGAAAACTTCATTTCCGCCGCAGAGCATCGTCAGCGGTACACCGTGCTCCGTGCGAACCAGATAACCCTTCTCTTTCATCTCCTCGAAGTTTTCGGAATAAATGTCAACGGTCGGCCATACCGACACAACAACCTGAATTCCCATCTCCTTTAATTCGCGGCACATGCCCGGCACATCCGGCCAGTATTTCGGATCAAATTTGAACTCGCCCTGCTTCGTCCAGTGGAAGAAATCAACGACAATCACATCAAGCGGCACACCGAGTTCTTTGTATTTTCTTGCTACAGACAGAAGCTGTTCCTGATTCCAGTAGCGGAGCTTACACTGCCAGAAGCCCATGCCATATTCCGGCATCATCGGCGGTTTTCCGGTCAGCGTCATATAATTCTCCTCGATCTCGGCAGGCGTATCACCTGCAATCACAAGATAATCGATTTCTTTCCCGGATTCCGTTACCCATTCCGTTCCATTATTCGCAAACATCACCTGTCCGACGCCCGGATTGTTCCATAAGAAGCCGTAGCCGATACTGGAAAGATAGAACGGAACACTGACCTGTGAGTTTCTCTGTGCCAGCTCCAGCATACAGCCCTTCAGATCCAGCTCATGCTGCTGATACTGTCCCATTCCGAAGATTTTCTCACCTTTTCTTGCTACAAACCGCGCTACAATACGGAAATTATCCCCGACGCCGTTGCTGTACTCGCGTCCCATGATGTTGAGCGGCATGCTTTCCTCATCGCGCAGACGGCGGAAATGCTCCTTTAACAGAACTCTTCCATCCTCATGATAGAACGTAATGACGCTGCCAGAATCAATCACTGCATGAAGCTTTCCATTTGTGATTTTTCCGTAGGAAGTATCCGTTCCCTCATACATATTGGCAAAGGCTCCGCCTTTTGCTGATGGATCCTCAAAGATTTCAACCTCTCCCGCATGCGCGTCCTTTGCTTCCAGCGCCCAGTCGCGGCCGGTAAAGCTTCGATTTTTTGTCGCGCGTACACGCAGTGCATCTTTTCCCCACGCTTCGATGCAGACGGTCTCGCCATCGTAAGAATAAATTAACTTACCCTCTTTTTCCCAAAACATGTAAAAATCCTCCTTTTGTCAAAAACGGCAGGTCATTTCTGGCCTGCCGTTTCTCCTGCTGTTTGGCACTTCAGACATTGACCCGCCGGATCAACGCCTGCTTCTTACAGGTAATATTTTTTTCTGTTTATTTTGCCAGATTTTCTTTGTATGCATTGTAAGCATCTGTCTGAATCTGAAGGAACTCGTCAATGCCCATAGCTTTCAGCTGATCGATGTAGGAATCCCACTCATCATCAATGCCGCCGTCTACTACCCAGTGCGCATACTGTGCTTCTACATATTTATAGATATCGGTTCCGATTGCCGTGATTCTGGAAAGGTCTTCGTCGGTATACTGAACCATCGGGAATCCACAGTTTTTCTCAGTATCAACGTATTTCTCATTGATCGCATCATCGGCCAGTTTGACACCGTCGCCTGATCCTCCGGAAGAGAAACTTTGTCATAGAAATCCTCGTTCATGTATTTTGGTCCGAAGTCACGTAAGGAGTTGGACCATGCGGAAGTATCCAGAGAAGATCCATCGCTTGGCACATCTACATTGTAGGTTCCGTCGCCATTGTCTGTGATCTGGCTTCCGATCGTACCATAGAAGGTCTGTAACGATGCAAGATCGGTGTAAAATTCATCCGCCCATTTCAGCAGGGTGTCAGGATCTTTACAGTCTTTGGAGATCATGAGCTCACGGTCGGAGATATCAAGGTAATTGGTTGCTGCTTCTACGTAGTGGTTTCCATCGTAGCCTTCTACTGCCTCAAGAGTCTTAAACTGATTTACGTTCGGACCAACCTGGGCGTCTGCAGTCCATCCAAAGATAAGACCTACCTGAGAACCGCCATCAGCCTGCTGTTTTGCTGTCTGCATAGAGCCATCCTGTGTGAAGTACTCTGGGTCAACAACGCCCTCTTCCCATAACTGACGCATCCATTTTACTGCTTCTTTGTAATTTTCTTCCATCGGCATGAAGACCGGTTTTCCTTCGCCATTCAGTCCCATGTAGTTTCCGTCACGGCTTACCATGGTTCCGAACGGGGAAAGGATGTGGCGCAGATCGCCGCTTAACAGTCCGCTGCTTGCCGCATTTGTGATACCGATCTCGTTGGTCGGATCGCCGTCGCCGTCAGCATCTTCTGTCGCAAATTTAACAAGAACCTCTTCCAGTTCTTTATAGGTCTTCGGAGTTTCCAGTCCTAAGTTATCCAGCCATTCCTGGTTGATGCACATAACATCGCCGCAAACCTTCGGACGAAGCGGAAGCTTCTTCGGTAAGCTGTAGATTCTTCCGTCACGGCTGGTGCAGACTGCTTTCAGTTCCGGATCAGCCTCAAAGGCTGCTTTCAGGTTTGGCATATCTTTTTCGATCAGATCTGTCAGATCCAGGAATGCCGATTTGTTCTGTGCCATATCTGCCTGTGTTAAGCAGATGGAGCCAAGAAATGCATCCGGGAGGTCTCCGGAAGCCAGCAGCAGAGATTTCTGCTCGGACCAGTCACTGTTGTAATAAACCTGCCAGTCGATGTTGATATTCATCTTGTCCTCGATTTCTTTCATGACGCCTTCATGCAGGAAATCGGTCGGCCAGGTATCGGTCCATCTTACTGTTGCAATTTTGTAGGTTGGGCGGTCACTGGTATCTGTCGTGTCACTGGCAGAAGATTCTGTCTTTGCAGAACTTGCTGCAGTGCTTCCACTCGTACTTTCCGTTCCTCCATTACTTCCACATCCTGCAAGCAGTCCAGCTGCCATTGCGGCCGAAAGAGCAACGCTCCAGGCCATTTTTGTTTTCTTTCGCATCATCATCTCTCCTTTATGATTTTTATTTGCAATACTTCTCTCCTATCCGCAGGATCAGCCTTTCAGTGATCCGAGCATAACACCCTGATTGAAGTATTTCTGCACTAACGGGTACATACACATGATCGGCGCGGAGGAAACCACGATGATCGCGTATTTGATAAGATCGGCCATCTGCTTTGCCTCAACGGCTGCAGCGCCGGTACTCATGGCACTCATGGTCTGATTGCCGACCAGAATGCTTCGAAGGACAATCTGCAGCGGCTGCAGACTTTCGCTTCGGATATAAATCAATGCATTAAAGTAGGAGTTCCACTGTCCTACTGCTGCCCACAGGGCAATAACAGCGATAACGGCTTTGGAAAGCGGAAGCACAATCTTGAAGAAGAATCCAAGGTATCCACATCCATCCAGCTGCGCCGCCTCCCAGAGATCCTCCGGGATACTGTTGTTGAAGAACGTTCGTCCTACGATGATGTAATACGTTACAACGGAGAACGGAACAACCATAACCCAGAAGGTGTCCAGCAGATGAAATCTCTGTACTGCCAGGTAGGTTGGGATCAGACCGCCGGTGAAGAACATCGGGATCAGGTAAAATGCTGTGAAAAATCTTCTTCCATACAAATGCTTTCTGGAAAGCGCGTAGGAAGCCGGAACATTGACAACGAGTGTCACAAGCGTTCCCATAATTACGTAAGCAATCGTATTACGGTAGCCGGTCCACAGCTTTGCATAGCTCGCCAGCTGTTTGTATCCTTTGAAGTTAACTCCTTTCGGAAGGAACATAATCTGTCCGTTGGATACGGCTGCCGGATCACTGAACGATGCAATGATGATGAAGTACATCGGATACAGGGTGATGATGATCAGAAGCACGCCGATCGTATACAGGATGATATCGAAAATCCAGTCTTCTCTGGATTTCTTTACTTTATTTGTTGATACTGCTTTTGCTTTACTCATATCTTTGCTCTCCATTCCTATGTAGGCTCAAAATTCTGTCAGATCAGTGAGGTATCACTCATTTTACTGGAAATGAAGTTGACTGCCAGAAGAAGAATCAGGTTGATAATGTTGTTGAACAGGCCAATTGCAGCGGAAAGGCTGTACTGGCTGCTCACAAGACCCATCTTATACACATAGGTGGAAATGATCTCACTTGAGGTACTGTTCAGTGTATTCTGCAGCAGGTAAACCTTCTCAAATCCAACGCTCATGACGCTTCCCATTCTCATGATAAACATGATGGTTGCCGTCGGCAGCAGAGCCGGAACATCGATGTGGATCATTTTATGCCATTTGTTGGCGCCGTCCATCGTTGCCGCTTCATACAGGGTCGGGTCTACAGAGGAAAGTGTTGCGATATAGAGGATACTGTCCCATCCTACATGCTGCCATGCCTCAGACCATACATAAATGTGTGGGAATGCTTTTGCACTTCCCATCAGGTTCGGGAGCTTGAATCCAAGCACTCCCACCAGCTTTGCGATAATACCTGTACTCGGGGAAAGGAACAGGATCAGCATTCCGGCCATAACAACGGTGGAGATAAAGTGCGGCAGGTAGGTTGATACCTGGAAGAATTTTTTAAACTTCTGTGCCTTCATCTGGTTAACCAGCAGTCCCATGATAACCGGGAGCGGGAATGTTACCGCGATGGTGTAAAGACTGATGATAATTGTGTTTTTAATGGTCAGACCGAACTGATAGGAGTTAAAGTACTGTTTGAAGTATTTCAGTCCAGCCCAGCTGCTTCCCATAATTCCATCCGCAGGTGTAAAGTTTTTAAATGCAATCACAATTCCGTACATCGGGTAGTACGTAAACAGTGCAAAAATGATAATGGAAGGAAGCATCAGTAAATATAATGGCCTGCTTCTTCTCACTCCCTCTACAAATCCTATGGAACTCTTCTTTTTGGTTTTACTATGGTTGGCGCTCACATATCATCCCTTCTTTCCTTTAGATTTCTTTTTCTCGTCTCAACCGATGAACATATTATACAAAAACTCGCCTCATTTTTCTAACATTTTCCGGCAGTCTGTATATTAAAAAAAAGACGTTTTCGCAACGTCTTTTTTTAAGTAAAATCTGTTTTTTGTTATCTATCACGTTTTTTTGTTATTGACACCATTTTTTTGTTATTTCTGACGGCTCCGGTATTCATTTGGCGTACATCCAACCAGCTCCCGGAACGTTTTACTGAAATAGGAAAAATTTCCGTACCCGACTTCCATCGCAATTTTGCTAATCGGCAGGGATGATGTGCGCAAATATTCTTTTGCCCGTTCAATTCTGCGCTCGGCGATATAATTTGGCAACGACATTCCCGTCGTTTTCATAAAAAGTTTGGAAACATAATCTTCCGAAAGAAAGACTTTTCCTGCCAGCACCGGCCGTGAGAGATCTTCTCCCAGATTCTGTTCAATATATTTTTTCAGCTGATCCACCACATTGTCGCTGTGTGTTTCGCTCTTTTTCTGTCCCTCCAGTACAGCAAACAGATATTCGATAAATTCCCGGCTTCCAACTACAGAAAGACAGGCTTCTCGTCTTCTGTGCTCGAATTCTTCTCTTTCAAAAATCTGTTCAAAAGCGATTCCACGGTCTTTTAAATAGCCATAAACCGTCTGAACCAGTTCTCCGATAAAACGAACGGTAAAATCTTTTCGCATTCCACCCGCAGCCCGGCGCTGTGTAATATAGCCCTGCAGAGATTTCCTTACCTGCTGCACAGAGTCCGTCTGCTCCATTTCTGCAAGATACGTTTTCCAGGATGGCTTTTGATATTCACGTTCCACAAAGTACCAGCGGTCTTCGTACAAAATTCCTGTCTCATCCGGCACGGCGTATTTTTCGATTTCTTCCAGTTTATCCCGGCTTTTTGGAATCTCTTCCAGCGTAACGGGTTTTCCCATATAGGTACAGAATCTTGCCGGAACCGCACCGGAAAGACACTTTCTCCATTCCTCCAGCTTTTCTTCATCCCCTGCATTTCGGATCACGTTCCGCAGTACAATCGCCCACTCCAGATCACTGGCATGGACAATGGCTTCCACACGCCGCCCTCTTGTTTCAAAAAATTCTGTCGTGACATTCTCAATCACAAAATTCTCCAGACTGATTTCTTTTTTATAATATTCTTTCGAAGGAATCTCCAGAACACGCAGCTGGATCAGGCAGAATTTTTCTTCCGGATCGTCATATTTCTTTTTTGCCTGCTCGATCCAGTATTCTTCCTGCATACACTGGATCAGAAGATCTTCCCATAGTTTCTTTTCTTTCTGTTCTGTATTTTCCTGTGCTTTTGTCTTCTGCTGTTTTTCCTTTACAATCTCGACCAAACGAAGAAGCGCGATTTCCAGATCTGTATTGGAAATCGGTTTCAGAAGATACTCTCTGGATGAAAGTTTCAGCGCCATCTGTGCATAGGCAAAATTTGCATAACTGCTCAGGAAGGCACATTCGATATCCAGTTTTTTATATCGGATCCATTCGAGCAGTTCCAGCCCGTTTCCCTGTGGCATGTCGATGTCACACAAAAGCATTTCGATTGGATATTCTTCCAGCAGTTTTTGCGCCTGGCGGATATTGTTTGCCGTAAAAACCATATCGATTCCGATTTTACTCCAGTTCACAGTCTCTTCCAGCTTATCGACCAGCAGCTTATCATCATCCACGATCAGAATAGTAATTGCCATAAAAAAGCCCCCAATATTTTTTAAGGCCAGCCGGCAGATTCCACTTACATAGAATATTCTGCCAGTTGGCCTGCTTAAAAACTATTATATCCTTTTTATTCTTTTCCGTCAAAGCAATAGGTACACATTTTGCACTTCGGCAGTCCAATGGATTCTACCAGATCATCGAGGCGGTGATACCGGAGGCTGGTAAAGTTCTGACGGCGGCAGATTTCCTGGCACATGGATTCGTAGCGGTCGCTCTTCGGATCTGCATATTCCTCCAGTGTTTTTTCTGCATTTTCTCCTTCTTTTTCGAGGATGATCCGTCTGGTAATCAGATCAAGCTCGGATTTGGAACGGGAAAAGTTCAGGAACTTGCATCCATACAGCAGCGGCGGGCATGCCGGGCGGACATGAACTTCTTTTGCACCGCTCTGATACAGAAACTCAGTCGTCTCCCGAAGCTGTGTACCGCGCACAATGGAATCATCAATCAAAAGCAGCTTTTTCTGATCAATCAGTGCCTGTACCGGAATCAGTTTCATGCGTGCGATCAGGTTTCTCTGCTCCTGATTGGTCGGCATAAAGGAACGCGGCCAGGTCGGAGTGTATTTGATAAACGGTCTTGCAAATGGAATTTTAGACTCATTGGCGTAGCCAATCGCATGGGCGATACCGGAATCCGGCACACCGGCAATGAGATCCGGGTGAACATCACTTCCCGCATCACGTTTTGCAAGCATGGCACCACAGTGATATCGCATCTCCTCGACGTTAATCCCCTCGTACGATGCTGTCGGATAGCCGTAGTAAACCCACAGGAAAGAGCAGATTTTCATCTCCTCCTGCGGCGGAACAAGCATCTCCACGCTCTCCGGTGTGATAAAGTCGATCTCTCCAGGTCCCAGTTCATGATAATCGGTATAGCCAAGATTCAGGTAAGCAAAATTTTCAAAGGAGGCACAGTAAGCGCCCTCTTTTTTACCAATGACAAGTGGCGTACGGCCTTTTTTATCACGGGCGGCGTAAATTCCGTCTTTCGTCATCAAAAGCAGCGTCATGGAGCCATCCACCACATCCTGCAGATGACGAATACCTTCCGTAATCGTTTTTTCGCTGCAGATCAGAGATGCTGCCAGCTCTGTGGCATTGATCTGTCCGGTGCTCATTTCCTGGAAATGCGTCCGTCCGTTTCCATAAACATTCTCCAGGAGCTTGTCCATGTTGTTAATCTTTCCAACGGTTGTAATCGCAAAGCTTCCAAGATGTGACTGGATCAGGAGCGGCTGCGGTTCATAGTCGGAAATGCATCCGATACCAAGATGGCCTTCCATCTCTGCTACATCGCGCTCAAATTTTGTACGAAACGGGGAATTTTCTATATTGTGGATTGCACGGCTGAAACCATTTGCTCCATAGGTCGCCATTCCTCCTCGTCTTGTACCGAGATGAGAATGATAATCTACTCCATAAAACAGTTCCAGCGTACAGTCTTCTCTTGATGCAACTCCAAAAAAGCCTCCCATTTGTCGTTTACCTCTCTTTTGTATTTTTTCTCCCTTGTGATGCGAAACGTATCGGTAATTCGGGCCATGGTCCTTTTACACCGTTTCGATTTGCACATACTTTCTTTTCTGTTATAGTGTAACACGATTTTTCCCGGATTGTAAAGTTTTTCTAATAAATTAGCTCACGAAAATAACTCACGTTAATAAATCATTTTCTGGCTGTTTTCACAAATTTTCCCGGATATGGTCGATAAACTTCGTTGCGGCAAGGCTGAATGGCTGTTCTCTTTTCCAGGTAAAAACACTGCGGCAGATGATCGGCGGATCTAAGAATCGTCCGACAATCTCGTCTTCCTTCCATAGTTCGGAGACTCCCTGCACCGTAATGAGATACCCGAGTCCCTTCCGAACCATTTTTGCTCCATTTGTCGGCATATTACAGGTAAATCGGATGTTCAGCTTCTGATAATATGCTCCGAACCAGTTGGTAATTTCATTTTGCACATCCTGTCTTCTTGGCAGAATCAGCGGAAGATCTTTTAAATCTTCCGGATGTACGACTTCTTTTTGTGCCAGCGGATCATCCGGACGCATCAGCACCTGCTGCCGCTCCCCTTCTTTCAGACGCACAAACTCATATTTTCCCACATCAACCGGCTCCAGAAGCAGTGCAACATCCATCAGACCACGATCCATCTGCTCCTTCAATACATCTGCGGTTCCCGTCACCAGATCGAACGTCACGTTCGGATATTTTTGGCTGAAAGTTTCGATCAGATCTGCCAGAACATTCACAGACCTTGTCTCTCCGCATCCGATTGTCACACGTCCGTCGATCAGTGCTTCCTGCTCTGCCAGTTCTTTTTCTGTCTTATCAATCAGCCCGATAATTTCTTCTGCCCTGCGGCGCAGCAGGACCCCCGCATCTGTCAGCCGGATTCTCCTAGTTCCCCGTTCAAACAGGATTACCCCCAGTTCTTCTTCCATCTGGGACAGCTGACGGCTTAGGGTTGGCTGCGTGATATGCAGGACCTCTGCCGCACGGCTGATGTTTTCTTCCCGTGCTACGGCAAGAAAATAGCGAAGTACTCTTGTTTCCATATGTCTCCCTCTCGTTTTATTTGTTTCGTTTTTTATTTCTTTCCTGAAGCATATTTGAAAAAGGCTTTTTGCAAACTGCAGAAATGTTTTTCAAACACGCTTTGCTTTTGGGAAAGAATTTTCTTTCTTCTACTATATCGCTTTTTTTGTTTTCTGAAAAGAAAGTATTGATTCTTTTTTTCAAGTATGATACCTTGAAATTATTGCGTACAGAGGTTCTGCGTTAAACTTAACGAAAATTTTCTGTACCTGCTTGCTATCTGCAGAAATCCGAAATAAGCATATCTTTTCTTTTTTCTGATTTCTTACGATGATTTTTTTATTAGGAGGGTTTTACTATGGTTTCACTTTTGCTGCCTGTCATTTATCTGGCATTCATCAGTCTTGGACTGCCGGATTCCCTGCTTGGCTCTGCGTGGCCGGTCATGTACCAGGAACTTGGAACTTCCGTTTCCGCAGCCGGTATCATTTCCATGATTATCTCTGCCGGAACAATTGTTTCCAGTCTGAACAGTGACCGGCTGAACACACGGTTTGGCACCGGAAAGGTCACCGCTGTCAGTGTTCTGACAACCGCTGTGGCACTGTTTGGTTTTTCCATCAGCCATTCTTTCTGGGCCCTGTGCCTCTGGGGAATTCCCTACGGTCTCGGCGCCGGAAGCGTCGATGCCGCTTTGAATAACTACGTTGCGCTTCATTATAAGGCGCGCCATATGAGCTGGCTGCACTGCATGTGGGGTGTTGGCTGCAGTACCGGCCCTGTTGTGATGAGCTGGGCAATCAGTCACCTGAACTGGAACAAAGGATATCTCATCATTTCCATTTTCCAGATTGTGCTGACATTGGTTTTGTTCTTAAGCCTTCCTCTTTGGCAGAAACCTGCCGGAGCTGCCGAAGAGGATACCTCTGTTCCGGCGGAGCGGAGTTTTTCCAGTCTGATCCGTGTTCCTGGTGTCAAAGAGGTGCTGATCTGCTTTTTCTGTTACTGTGCAGTGGAATCTACTGCTGGCATGTGGGCTGCAAGTTATTGTACGCTGTTCCGCGGTATTGATGCACAGCGTGCCGCAAGCTGGGCCAGCCTGTTTTACATTGGTATTACCATCGGACGTTTTATCTGCGGTTTCGTTACCATGAAGCTGAACGATCAGAATATGATTCGTCTGGGACAGTTTTTCATCGCCGTTGGTGCGGTTCTGATGCTGCTGCCGTTTGGCGATTCCCTTCTGTTTATCGGCCTGATCCTGATCGGACTTGGCTGTGCGCCGATTTATCCTTCCATCATTCACGAGACACCGGCAAACTTCGGTGCCGACTTAAGCCAGGGAATCATCGGCATCCAGATGGCCTTTGCTTACGTCGGAACCTGCCTGATGCCGCCGGTTTTCGGTGTTCTCGGCCAGCATATTTCCTTCGGACTGTATCCGGTATTCCTGATGGCCATTTTGATTCTGATGGTTGTAATGGCAGAGCGGATGCACCGCGTAACGGCGGAAAAGAGAAATTCTTATAAAGCCAACTATTAATCCAATTATTCTGCAGCAGAATGGTCCCCTTGGATCAAACTCTGATATACTGCGTACAAAAAAGTACATCTGATCAGGTTACTCCCTGATCAGATGTACTTTTTGTAAATTTCGGAAATTTTTTCAAGCACGCTCCGCTTCAAACTCTTTCACCACATCCTCCAGCAGGTTTCTGATCTGCAGGTGCTGCAGACATACTTTCTCACATTTTCCGCATTTCACGCAGTCTGATGCCTTTCTGCCCGGTGCAGTATATACAAGATTGTGATAAGAAATACTGATACATCACGCCAATTTTCCTGTTTCATTCCTCAATCATGCCAAAGACATCTTCAATCTCGCCCATATACAGATAATGGAGATCGCCATCTTTATATAAAGTATCGCGCGTAAATTCCGGCAGATCTTCTTTCTCCATTCTGACCGCATAGATTTTTTTGCAGACAAAGGTCAGCTCTGCCTCTTCAAATCCAACCGCATTTCCCAGCATCTTCGGTGTCAGACTGGTCAGACTGATCTTATCCGGCACATCATTTCCCGATTTTGATCCCAGGATTCCAAGATCCTTCCGATATTTCTCTGGAAAAAAGCAGACCGTAAACTCGTCTTCCTTCTGCAGAATCTGATGCGTCCGGCGGCTTTCCCGGATAAATACGGTAATGATCTGCTTTCCTTTCTTTGGCGGTCCCCAGATCGTCCCCATCGTACCCCATCCGATCGTCATCGTATTATACTCCCTTGGCGTACCCGCAGTACACAAACCCCAGCGGTCATCAAAAATAGAAAACACATCATACTTTGCGGTTTTAAAATTCTCCATCGTAATGTTCATACTACATTCCCCTTTCGCTGATTTGCTTTGTTATCCTTAGCATACCGTACGGTAGTAACTACCGGGCAAGAACTTTTTTTCGAAGCCTTGAATTTTATAAAAACAGGGAATTTTTTTATTTTAGAAATAAGAATTGTATGTTATACTAATGAACGTTGCCACTCCCAGACAGGCAGAGAAGGGAGGGTTGACAGTGCAAGAACTATTCATTTCATTTTTTCTTTCCGTTATGGCAAGTATAGTAGCCTACTATATCTGCAAATGGCTGGACGGTAAGAAATAACTGGCAGCCAGCCTAAGGTTTAAGCCGCCTTGCCCAAAAGGCACAGAAAGCCCCACGAGTTGCAGCTCGTGGGGCTTTTGTTGACTTTGCAAGCCATTCATTTCATTGCCTATCGGCATTATAGCATATGAAAATTTAAAATGCAATATTCTTAAGTTTTAAAAATAAGATTTCTTTTTCATCTATTTTTCCACAACGCAAAAACCGGAATGCTTACACATTCCGGTTTCCAGCAGAGCGCGAGACGGGATTCGAACCCGCGACCCCAACCTTGGCAAGGTTGTACTCCACCCCTGAGCCACTCGCGCATTTATTAATTTTTATCTTGCTAAGTGCTCGCTGCACCTTACAAATGTTACTATACAGGAACTCCCCTCATTTGTCAATACCTATTTTCAATTTTTTTCAAAAAAAATCAAAAGTATCTACGATTCCCTCAATTTTCGCTCTCCATCAGACACCCGCACAGCTGTCTTCCCCCCACAAATTCACACCGAACCACCCTCCTGACGAATCCAGACTCCTTTCCATCCGTCCTCCCAACCCCACATGCTCACGCCGATCCGCCTCCTGGCGGATCCAGACGCTTTACCCCCGTCCCCACCGTCAGACCTCGCGTGGCTTCGTACCTGCGGTGCAGCGGGCGAGGTCGTCCGAGGTTGTCCGAGGTCGTCCGTATTCACCTCTACGCCTTCAGAATCGCGCTCAGCACATACTGATTATTTGAGAAGTTTTTCTGCGAAATATCCCCGAGTCTGATCAGGTCAACATCCAGCCACAGCTCCTCTGCTGCCACCATCATATTTGCAAACATAATCCCGAAATTCACCTCATCCCACTTCCGAAGCTTCTCCACACTGTGCTTCTTCGAGAAAATATGAATCCTGTTATCATACACCACAAATCTCCACGGCTGGCTGTTCATACTGGATGGCGACAGTCTCGCCGCTTCCAGCATCTGCGTCATCCACTGCCGCGGCACCTCTTTGAACACACAAAGATCCTCCAGCGGCAGTCTCTTTGCTTCACTTTGCCGTCTCGTATGCGAACCATGACTCTTACCAAAAGCGACGATCCCCACCAGCCGCTTTCCGTTCTTCTCAAGCTCCGCCTTTTTCACACGATTACTTCCGATAAAGCAGGTTCCCAGTCCGATACTGCACAGATACAGCACCATCTGTTCCATAATATAACCCACGTTCATCAGATATCGTTCTGACTCCTCCGAATAAAAAGCCATATAATACGGCGCCTTCACACTGAACATACTGAGCATTCTCTCCTGCCCTTTTCTGTTGTCCAGAATCGCCATATCCACACCGATGCCCGAAAACAGTGCCGGCATCTCCTTATAATGCTCCCAAATCTTATCCAAAGTCTGCGGCGGAAGCGTATCAAAACAATAATTCCTTACTGATTTTCTAACAAAAATAGCCTCATATAAATTCATACTCTCACCCTTACTTCATCTGCTATCCGTCTGTTTTTGTTACAGTTCACTGCTGAATGAACAGTAATATTTCTTTCATAGCCGGCCGCGGCCCGCTCCCCATTTTTACAGGAGCAAAGCCGCATTCCGAAAAATTTACGTTTAATCTTCCGCATTCGACAGAAATACGGAAATTCTCCCTCTTAATCGCAAATATTTTTCAATTTCCAGCTCATCCATTTTTACTCTGTAATAATATTGTAACATATCCAAAAACTTTTTCAAGGGAAAAACGCGCCAAATTTTGTATATTTTTCACACATATTTCCCATCAAATTTATGCAACTTTAAAACCTGTGCTTACGCTTCCGCGGTCAGCTTCTCCAACTCCTCCACATAAGAAGCAAACACATCCAGCGCCTCTTCCACCGGCTCCGGCTTCGTCATATCGACGCCGCAGATCTTCAAAAGGTCGATCGGATCCATCGAGCAGCCGCCGCTTAAGAACTGTTTGTACTTCTCCACGATACCCGGCTCCCCTGCCAGGATCTTGCTGCTGATCGCAATCGCCGCCGAAAATCCCGTTGCATACTGATATACATAGAACGGTGTATAAAAATGCGGAATTCTCGCCCATTCCAGCGCGATCTGCGGATCCGAAATCATATCCGGTCCGAAATACTCCTTGTTGATCGACAGATACAGCTCCGAAATACCGTCCGCCGTCAGCGTGCCTTCCTCTGCCATCTTCTCATGAATCCGCTTCTCAAACTCCGCAAACATCGTCTGGCGGAACACCGTTCCCTTAAACTGATCCAGGAAATAATTCAGCAGGAAAATCTTCTCCTCCTTTTCTTTCGCATGCTTCAGCAGATAGCGGATCAGCAGTGCCTCGTTGCAGGTTGATGCCACCTCAGCGACAAAGAGGCGGTACTCCGCATACGTAAACGGCTGTGTATGGTTCGAATACCAGGAATGCAGCGAATGGCCCATCTCATGCGCCAGTGTGAAGACCGAATCGATATTTCCGTTAAAGCTCATCAACACATACGGATGGGAATCGTAAGAACCCCAGGAGTAAGCACCGCTCTTTTTTCCTTCGTTCTCATAAACATCCACCCAGCGCTCCGAAAAGCCCTTGTCCAGCAGTGCCACATAATCATCCCCGAGCACGGCAAGCGCTTTCTTCACGATCTCGATCGCCTGCTCATACGTATATTTCTGCTCGTACTCTTTCGTCAGAGAAACGTAAACATCATACATATGAAGTTCATCCACACCGAGCAGCTTCTTACGCAGTGCCACGTAACGGTACATCGCCGGCATTTTTGCATGAATCGCCTCGAGCAGCTTGTCGTAAACCGAAACCGGGATATTTCCGCCATCCAGCGATGCAGCCAGTGCAGATGGATATTTTCTTACATCTGCAAAGAATGCGGCCTGTTTCAGATTGGCACCGAACGTTGCGGCGAGCATGTTTTTGTGTTTTTCATACTCTGCATAATACTTCTCAAACGCTTCTTTTCTGACCCGGCGGTCCTTGGACTGTAAAAATCCGACGAAGGTGCCGTGGCTCAGTGGAACCTGATTTTCCTCTTCATCCGTGACCGGCTGGAATCTGAGGTCTGCGTTCGAAAATGCCGAGAAAATCTGATCCGGGCTGGATGCCATCTCTCCGGCTTTTGCAAGAACCGCCTCCATCTCCGGCGAGAGAATGTGCTCTTTCTTGCGGAAGTTTTCTTTTAATATGCGATCGTACAGACGGAGCGGCTCATATGCTTTTTCAAATTCTGTAACCGTCTCCTCGTCAAGCTCCAGGATCTCCGGCTCTACGAAAGAAGAGGCATCCGCAAGAACAGCCATCATGCTGTCCATCTTTCCGGCATAGCCTTGATACTTCTGATTTCCCATATCCTGGTGATATTTCTGGCTTGCATAGACATACAGGCGGGAAAAGACGCGGCTGATGTCATCCAGACCGGAAAGAACGTCATACAGCGCTTCTGCACTCTCTTTCATTGTTCCCTGTTTTGCGCGGAACGCTTCTATTTTCTTCGCAAGCTCCTGCTCTGTTTTCTCAAATTCTTCATCACTACCAAACAAACTCGAAAGATCCCAGCAGTACGCCGGATCCATCTCTTCTCTTTTTTTCAGTTTAATTTCTGCCATATTTCTCCCTTCATCCATCTTTTTAGACGGAACCATTTCTGCGGTTTTTCTTCTAATACTAATGTGCCGCACTTACGCTTAGTTTACCACAATTTAACCTCTAAATCTAAAATTTTTTCTTAATTTTCTTGACAAATCCATAAACCGATTGTATGATTGTACTATCAAATTAATACAACAGTACAAAAGGAGTGAATGCCATATGCCATGGAATCTTGATTCCTCGCGGCCGATCTATCTGCAGATCATCGAGCGGGTACAGATGGACATCATCACCGGGCGCTATCAGCCGGGCGATAAGCTTCCGTCCGTCCGCGATCTCGCGCAGGAGGCCGCCGTCAACCCGAACACAATGCAGAAAGCGCTTTCCGAACTGGAACGCAGCGGACTGATCTATTCCCAGCGGACCAGCGGACGCTTTATTACCGAAGATAAGGAGTTGATTCATCAGATGAAAAAAGAACTTGCCGCCGCAGAAGTATCTGCTTTTGTTGCCCACATGAAACAGCTCGGCATAACCCCGGAGGAAATCCGGCAGCTACTTGCCGAAACGATTGAGGAGGAAGAAAATCATGAGTGAACTTGTAACGTGTAAAGACCTGACGAAGCGCTTCGGAAACCACACCGCGCTCGATCATCTCAACCTTTCCCTGGATTCCGGGAAAATTATCGGACTGCTGGGGCCCAACGGAAGCGGAAAGACGACGCTCTTAAAGCTGCTGAACGGACTGCTGACCCCGAGTGAGGGTGAAGTCCTCATCGCCGGAAATCATCCCGGTATTGAGACAAAACGGATCGTCTCCTATCTGCCGGATAAAATGTATCTCGGCAGCTGGATGCGCGTCTCGGATCTTTTAACGTATTACAGCGATTTCTTTGAGGACTTTGACATGTCCCGCGCCAATGCCATGCTGGAATCCTTAAAAATCAGCCCGAAGGACCGTTTGAAAACGATGTCGAAGGGAACGAAAGAGAAAGTCCAGCTCATCCTCACGATGAGCCGCCGCGCAAAGCTCTACTGCCTCGACGAGCCGATTGCAGGCGTCGATCCGGCAGCACGCGATTACATTTTATCTACGATTTTAAACAACTACGAACCAGACGCATCCATCCTCATCTCAACACATCTGATTTCCGACGTCGAAAATATTCTCGATGAGGTCATCTTTATCCAGGAGGGCCAGTTAAAACTGCACGCCTCGGTTGAGGATATCCGGATGCAGGAGGGTGAATCGATTGATTCTTATTTCAGGGAGGTATTCAAATGTTAAAAAAATGTCTGAAACATGAGTGGAAAGCATGCTGGAAAAACATGGCGCTGCTGAACGGTGCCGCCATTTTCATGGGCGCTCTCGGAGGCTTCGGATTCCTCTTTTCCCAGCTTTCTGAGCTGCCGGATCTGCTGATCGTCCTCTATCTGTTTGCGTACGTTTTGATTGTGATCGCCGCATCCGTCATGACACAGGTGCTGATGATCCAGCGCTACTATAAAAATCTTTTTACCGACGAAGGGTATCTGACCAACGTCCTTCCGGTATCGGCAACGGATCATATTCTCTCCAAAATGCTGGTTTTCGGCGCATGGAGCATCTTAAACGCACTTTCCGTTCTCGCTTCCTTCGCTTTTTTGCTTCTGCCGTCCGCAATCCGGTATTTTACCGCAAACACCCTGCTTTTTTACAACAAGACCATGACCTTTTCCAATTTTCTGTCCTATCTCTGGGCACAGATTACCGGTGTTGCCGATGCTGCTTTTTCCCTGATCGGCATCACGAACCACATCGGTATGGCACTGTTTTCCATCGTTGGCTTCTTCGCTTCGCTGTTCTTTGGCATTCTTCTGTTCTATGCCGCCATCAGCATCGGAAGCCTGGTATCCAGCCACAAAATTCTGACGGCTGTCCTCTCTTACATCGGCATGACTACCGTGATCCAGATCTTCGGCGGAATCAGCATCGTCCGTGTTTTCCAGGACTCCACACCGACTGCTGTGGTTACCACATCCTCGGTTTCCACACTTATCATCACCGTGGTGCTCTGCGTTGTTCTGTTCCTGATCTGCCGCTATATCTTAAGCAGACGGCTGAATCTTTCATAAAAATTGCATTAAAAAGCGCCGCCGCGGACGAACCGAATCGTCTGCGGCGGCGTTTTGTATGCATGTTCTGCACTTATGCCAGATGCCAGATATCCTCGTTGTACTGTGCAATGGTACGGTCGGAGGAGAAGAAGCCTGCTTTTGCGATGTTGATCAGGCACTTCTTGTTCCATGCATCTTTGTTCTCGTAGTCTTTGTATACTCTTTCTTTTGTCTTGATGTACTCTTTCAGGTCGAGCAGTGTCATGAACCAGTCTTTGTTCAAGATCTCTTTGTAGAGTCTCTCCAGGCAAACCTTGTCGCCGATAGCAAGAAGCTCATCGCTGACGATGAAATCAACCAGCTTTGCAATCTCCGGATCTTCGTCATAGATGTCTTTTGAGCAGTAAGCAGCATCTGCGTACAGGTCGATGACATCCTGCGGTTTCTTTCCGAAGATGTAGATGTTCTCTTTTCCGACAAGATCGCCAATCTCAACGTTTGCACCGTCTTCTGTTCCAAGCGTCAGGGCACCGTTCAGCATGAATTTCATGTTTCCGGTTCCGGAAGCCTCTTTGGATGCCAGGGAGATCTGCTCGGAGATATCTGCTGCCGGGATCACCTTTGCAGCTTTTGATACGTTGTAGTTCTCAAGCATAATCACTTTGAAGTACGGGCTTACCTCAGGATCGTTATCAATCAGCTCCTGCAGGCACAGGATCAGATGGATGATATCTTTTGCGATGATATAAGCCGGTGCAGCCTTTGCACCGAATACCATGGTGATCGGGGTTTTCGGCTTGTTGCCGCTCTTGATATCCATGTATTTGTAAATAGCGTACAGGGCGTTCATCTGCTGGCGTTTGTACTCATGAAGACGTTTTACCTGTACATCGATGATGGAATTTTCATCCAGCGCGATATTCTGTGTCTCATACAGGAACTGTTTGAGATCCAGTTTGCGGTTGTGTTTGATCTCCTCAAGTTTTGCAAGAACCTTCTTGTTGTCTTTGTATTTGAGCAGTTTTTCCAGCTCGTCGGCATCTTTTTTGAATCCCGGTCCGATCAGGCTCTCGATATACTGTGCCAGTTCACGGTTGCAGTGCAGCAGCCAGCGGCGGAAAGTGATTCCGTTTGTCTTGTTGTTGAATTTCTCCGGATAAATATCGTAGAACGGTTTCAGCTCGGAGTTTTTCAGGATCTCGGTGTGCAGTGCTGCAACGCCGTTAACAGAAAATCCGTAGTGGATATCCATGTGTGCCATGTGGACGCGCTGATCCTTGTCGATGATCGCTACTTTCTCATCTTTGTATTTCTTCTTTGCCTGTGCGTCCAGCTCGTGGATAATCGGCATCAGGTGCGGAACAACCTCCTCGAGGTAATCGATCGGCCATTTTTCCAGTGCCTCTGCCAGGATGGTGTGGTTGGTGTAAGCACAGGTCTTGCTTACAACATCGATGGCTTCCTGCATGGTAAAGCCTCTCTCCTGCAGCAGACGGATCAGCTCCGGAATGACCATGGACGGATGAGTATCGTTGATCTGGATCACAACGTGATCATACAGCTTATGCAGATCGTAGCCCTTCTGCTCGCACTCCATCAGGATGAACTGTGCGCCGTTGCTGACCATGAAATACTGCTGGTAGATACGAAGCAGCTGTCCGGCACGGTCGCTGTCATCCGGGTAGAGGAACAGTGTCAGGTTTTTCTGGATCTGATGCTTGTCAAAGTTGATGCTGTCTGATGGAACGATACTCTCGTCTACCGTATCTACATCGAACAGATGCAGACGGTTACAGCCATTGTTGTAACCCGGTACGTCGATATCATACAGGGTAGAATGCATCGTGAAGTTTTTATACGGAACTGCAAAGGATACCGGCTGTCTGACGAGCCAGCTCTCATTTGTGATCCATGGATTTTTCACTTCTTTCTGTTTGTGGTCGACCAGAAGCTGGCGGAACAGACCGAAGTGATAATTAAGGCCGATACCGTCTCCCGGCAGGCCAAGCGTTGCGATAGAATCAAGGAAGCATGCTGCCAGACGGCCGAGACCTCCGTTTCCAAGGGACGGCTCCATTTCCATCTCCTCGATCTCGGTCAGCTCTCTTCCGTGAGCTGCAAGTGCTTTTTCAACTTCCTCGTACATGCCAAGGTTAATCAGGTTATTGGACAGCAGTTTTCCGATCAGAAACTCTGCTGAAATATAATACAGCTTCTTACTTCCGGTGTTTCTTTTGCGACCTGCCATCTCCTGTTTGGTGATAACCATCAGGGCTTCAAAGATTTCGCTCTTTGTGCAGTTGTCCAGATCTCTTCCAAAACGCTCTTTTAAGATTGCCTGAATTCTTTCTTCCATTTTTTTCTCCTCGTATTGCTGTGGATAAATTCCCACAGTGTCATTTAGTTGCGCTGCCATTCCGGATTTCCTGCAATTGGCAGCTTTCGCAGTTCCATTCAAAGCTTTTCCCTGAATGGGACGGTTCACTTCTGAATCACTTTTGGGGGCAGCGAAACAGCAAATATTTTACTGCTGCGCGATCCGCGACTTCGTAGATTCCCTTACGACGAGTTCCCCATCGTATACTTTGCTGCAGGGTTCTTCTTTTCCTGAAATTAAGGAAAACAGCATCTTCGCCGTCTCTGCGGCAAGCTGCTCCACCGGCTGACGGATCGTTGTGATGCTGGGTATATAATACTCTCCTGCATCAATTCCGTCAAATCCGGCGACGGAAATGTCATCCGGCACGGTAAGCCCTGCCTCTTTTAAGGCACGGCACGCACCGATTGCCAGCGTATCCGCGGTGGCATACAGTGCGGAAAACTCCGTCTTTTTTTCCAGAATTTCTTTTGTTATCTTGTACCCTGTGGCGAAAGAATACGTGTCGTCCTCGTCATATGAAATACCAGATCAGGGTCATAAGGTATCCCATGATCCAGTAAAGCCTGGCGGTACGCATTCAGACGGAGGCGTCCGATACTGATGTCGTCCTCGCAGGCGGTAATGATGGCAATGCGCCGGTGCCCGAGACCACAGAGATAATCTACCATCTTATAGCTTTCCCTGTAGTCATCGACCGATACGCTCGCGCACGGTTTTCCTCCGTCTGAAACCGCCCCGATTGTACTGATCACGTACGGAACCGGGATCTGCGCCATTTTCTCATGCGGATGCGTAAAGTTTCCGCCGAGGAAAATGATGCCGCGCAGCCGTTTTTCTTTGACGATCTCGATCGCGGAGTCTACCTCATTTGCCTTTTCCTCTACTCGCTCAATAATGCAGGCGTATTTCTTTTTTCGCACAACCTCTTCAATCACACTGATCATGTTGTTGAAGAACATGTTGTCCATGCCTTTTACCAGAATGGCAATCGCTTTCGCATTCGACCGCTTCAGATTTCTGGCACTGTTGTTCGGTACGTAATTCGATTCGGCAATCACCTTTAAAATCATCTCTTTTGTTTCCGGGTTGATATCCGGATGATTGTTCATCGCTCTCGATACAGTACTCACGCCTACCTTACATTTGCGGGCAATGTCCCTGATTGTTACCTGTTCCATATTCTGCAGGCCTCTCCTTTAAACTCTGTACCTGTTCTGCCGGAATCTCTTCCGGCTTGTTTCTCCGGCCTGTTTTGCTTTCTTTCCAGCGCGTGTTTTTATTTTGCAATACGTGCTGTAATCTGTGTCAGCCGATAAATTCTCTTTGCCAGCTCCGGTGTAAACTGTTCTGGAAGCAGGCGCCATTTCCAGTTATTTCCAAGTGTGGACGGATAGTTGATTCTTGCCTCCGTGCCAAGGCCTAAAAACTCCTGCATCGGAGTGACAGCCAGATTTGCCACACTCTCCATTGACATGCGGATAAAATCCCACGGCAACTCCTCATCGGTACTCTTTGCATTTCCCATATACTCTTTGGAGAATTCGCGGTCTTCCTCACTCATGACATAATACCATCCAAGAATCGTATCGTTGTCGTGCGTTCCGGTGTAGACAACACAGTTTCTCTCGTAATTGTGCGGCAGATAATCGCTCTCCTCACGGGAGTCAAAAGCAAACTGCAGCACCTTCATACCAGGATAGCCGGACTCTTTTACCATTTCGATCACGCTCTCGGTAAGATATCCCAGGTCTTCTGCGATGACATCCACATCGCCGAGCTTTTCTTTGACGGTGTTGAACAGATCCATGCCCGGTCCTTTTTCCCAGTGGCCGCGCTCTGCCGTCTGATCACCGAACGGGATGGAATAATATTCATCAAATCCGCGGAAATGGTCGATGCGGACAGTATCGTACAGTTTAAACACGTGAGCCAGACGTAACAGCCACCATGCATAACCTGTGCTCTTATGATAGTCCCATTTGTATAACGGGTTGCCCCAGAGCTGTCCGGTTGCGGAGAACGCATCCGGCGGGCATCCGGCAACGGCTTTTGGCTGGTTGTCCTCATCAAACTGGAACAGAACCGGATTTGCCCAGGTGTCAGCGCTGTCAAATGCCACATAAATCGGAATATCACCGATGATACGGATACCCTTTTCATTTGCGTATGCCTTCAGTGCTTTCCACTGTTTCAGGAACATAAACTGCTGGAATTTGTAAAATGCAACCTCCTCGGCAAGTTCTTCCCGTTTCTGATTCAGTGCTGCTTCTTCTCTGTCCTTTAATTCTGCCGGCCACTCACTCCAGCTGATTCCGCCGAGTGCATCCTTAATCGCCATATACAGCGCATAATCTTCCAGCCAGTAACCATTTTCCGATACAAATGCATCATATACGTCATCTGCCGCAAATCTTTCAAATGCTTTTCTGAGTACTTTGAAACGGGACAGATAAATCTTTTCGTAATCAATATACTCTGCATTGTCGCCGAAATCGCACGCATCACACTCTTCTTCTGTCAGAAGTCCCTCTTTTACCAGGGTCTCCAGATCAATAAAATATGGATTTCCTGCAAAAGTAGAGAACGACTGGTACGGCGAATCTCCATATCCCGTCGGTCCAAGTGGAAGAATCTGCCAGTAGCTCTGGCCGGCCTCCTCCAGGCGATCCACAAATTCATACGCTTCTTTCGAAAAACATCCGATACCATATCGGGACGGCAGCGAAGCTACCGGAAGTAAAATACCACTTGCTCTCATTTTTAAACCCTTTCTCCTTGTCGTTTTTTCTATCCATCCGACCCCACAAATACATAATTCCTGTTCACGGATACGCAGCAAATTGTAACTTATACAGCCCTTCTAACCAGCTCATTTTGTTTCGTAAAAACAGGGCTGTCGGTATCTCGTCTGTATTTCCGGAAACGGTGTCGGTAACGTTTCCGGAACTCGTTATATTTACAATACCATACTCTGCATCAAAAAACAACCCCCAAACCCTTTATCATATTTACCAAATATTGAATACTCTGTTTATTCAAAACAACGAATTTGCATTTTTATAACGATACAAGCCATACATAAAAAGACAGCATGCGGGGACGGAACCGCTTTGGGCACTTAAAAATCATGAATTTTTCAAGCCTCCCATATAGGTTCTGTCCCCGCATGCTGTCTTTTGCGTTATCTGTTTTTCACTTAAAACTCCAGAATTATCTTTGTTCCGGTTCCAAGCGTACTCTCAATTTTAATCTTTGCATCATGAAGAATCGCTCCATGTTTCACAATGGAAAGTCCAAGTCCGGTACCTCCCGTTTCGCGGGAATGACTCTTATCCACACGATAGAACCGTTCAAAGATCCGCTCCTGATCTTCCTTTGCAATTCCGATTCCGGTATCTGCCACAGATACCACTGCCCGTCCGTTTCTTCCGCGTGAAACCGTCACTTCAACTTCACCGTCCCTGCGGTTGTACTTGATCGCATTGTCGCAGAGATTGTAGATCATCTCATAGAGAACCTGTCGTGCACCTTTGATCCGGCAGCTCTCTCCTCTCAGTGTCATCTTCACCTGCTGCTCCTTTGCCCGTATGGAAAGATGTCCCTCGACATCACGGCAGGTCTGCATCAGATCCACTTCCTCCATCGGGATTGACTGGTCGTTTTCGTCCAGTCTGGACAGCTTGATAATATCCTCGACAAGAGAGCTTAACCGGCTCGCCTCACTGTGGATTCTGCCCGCAAATTTGGGAATATCCTCCGGTTTTACCATGTTGTTTTCGATGATCTCTGCATATCCGGAAATCGACATCAGCGGTGTTTTCAGCTCATGTGACACATTGGCTGAAAACTCACGGCGCATCACCTCGGCTTTCTGTTTTTCCGTCACATCCAGCACCAGGATGACCGCACCGGATACAACACGGTCCACACGCACCGGATTTGCAAGAAGCTGATAGACTCTTCCATTTATCTCCAGCATCCGTTCCTCGGAACTGCCCTCCAGCGCATGATCCAGTGCCTCCTTCAGCTGCTCGTTGCGGCTGACTGTCACGATATTGTGGTTAATGCACTCCTCCGCTGTCACATCAAACAGATTCTGTGCCGAACGGTTGATGGAAAGTACGACCGACTGGTTTGTCACGATCAGACCATCCTTCATATATTCCGTGATTGCAAGATACTCCTCCTGATTATGGCGGAGCTCCTCCATCTGCTGCTGAATCTGCTTCTGCTGCTGATGAATTCTTCCAAGCAGCGGACTCAATTCCTCATACGCTTTGTTGTCCAGCGGATGATTCAGATCAATCTCATTGATCGGCTTTACAAGCGCCTTTGTCATATGGCTGACCATCAGCAGCTCCACGACAAGGACTGCCGCAATCAGTACAACCACCAGCCATATATTCCGCAGCATCACACCGAACACACTGTCTGTTGTCAGGGAAACACGGATGATTTTTCCATTGTCCAGGCGCAATGCCGTATAATATGTTTTGCTCCGCAGGGTCTCGGAATAACGGGAAATATTGCTTTCCCCGGTCTTTTCCGCCTCAATCACCTCCGGCCGCCCGGAATGGTTTCCCATCATGTTCTCATCCTCGACCGAATCAAACAGAACGGTTCCGTCCGTGTCAATCAGGGTAACCCGGCTTGCCGTAATCTTGCCGGCCGGTTTATCCAGACTGTCATCACCCATCTTGTCCAGAAAATACCTGTAATACTCACATTCATTTCTCACCGAAACACGAAGCTGCTCCGCCGTATTGTTGTACATTGCCCAGCTCATGGTGAAAAAAGTCAGGATAATCGCAGCGATAATCAACGCTCCCGCATGTTGAAAGACTTTTTTACGCATCTTACTTTCTCAGCCTCCTATCCGGTATCCCACGCCGCGGACCGTCTCGATCAGCTCGCCGCATTCGCCCAGCTTCTGGCGGAGTGTACGCACATGAACGTCTACCGTACGGGTTTCTCCGTCAAAATCATAACCCCAGACATGGCCGAGCAGACGGTCTCTTGTAAGGACAATTCCTTTATTTTCCATTAAAAATTTCAGCAGTTCAAACTCTTTTAAGGTCAGGGTAACCTTCTCCCCTTTGGCCAGAACCTGATGCTGCTTTACCTGGATCTGCAGATCCCCGGTCTCCAGCACATCGTTTTCCTTCTCTTCTTTTCCGGCACGGCGCAGCACGGCACGTACCCTTGCGATAAATTCCATCATGCCGAACGTTGGTAATATAGTCATCGGCTCCGCAGTCCAGGCCCATGACCTTATCATACTCAGCGCCCTTTGCCGTTACCATAATGACCGGAATTTCTTTTGTTACTTCCGATGCCTTGAGGCGTGAAAGAATTTCAAGACCATCCTCTCCCGGAAGCATGATATCCAGGAGAATCAGATCCGGAAGCTGTTCTGCAATAGCTGCATTCAGCTCTTTTCCGCTTTCCAGGCCTCTTGCGGTAAAACCGCTCGATTCCAGTGTGTATACGATCAGTTCCCGTATATTTCTTTCATCTTCCACGCAGTAAATCATCTGTTATTCCCCTTTATGGTGACCGTTAATGGAGTACACAACCCATTCCGCAATGTTTGTTGCATGGTCACCGATTCTTTCATAATATTTTGCAATCATCAGATAGTCCAGAGACTGGACATCTGTGGTAATTCCCTTTCGCATACCCTGCAGAATTTCATCCTTTACCTCGTCAAAAAGATCATCCACGATATCATCGGAATCGATAACCTCCCGTGCAAGCTTCAGATCCTGCTTAACGTATGCATCGATGCATTTTGTTACCATAGAAGCTGTCGCTTTCGCCATATCCTTCAGACGGATGCTTGCATCCGGCACACCAAGACTCGTTACTTTTACGATATCCGCAATATCTGCTGCCTGGTCTCCGATCCGCTCCATATCGGTAATCATTTTTAATGCCGCAGATACCTGACGCAGATCACGTGCTACCGGCTGCTGCTGTAAAATGATGCGGAAGCAGAGATCCTCGATCTCCCGTTCTTTCGCATCGACAACCTGGTCTTTTTTGATAATCTCTTCTGCCGCTCTCTGGTTTCCCTCCAGCAGAACCTCATATGTCCGTCCGATTGCCTGCTCACAGAGTGCGCCAAGCTCAATCAGCTCCGTGTGCAGAATTTCCATCTGCTGCTCAAATCTTTCCCTCATATCAGCCAAACCTCCCTGTAATGTAATCCTCTGTCCGTTTATCCTTCGGCATGGAGAAGATCTGTTCGGTCTCTCCGTATTCTACTACCTCTCCTAACAGGAAGAATGCGGTTTTGTCGGAAATTCTGGCTGCCTGCTGCATATTGTGGGTTACCATGACAATAGTATAATCTTTTTTCAATTCTACCGCAAGATCTTCGATTTTGGAAGTAGAAATCGGATCCAGTGCTGAGGTTGGTTCGTCCATCAGAAGAACCTCCGGCTGTACGGCAAGAGCACGCGCAATGCAAAGACGCTGCTGTTGTCCGCCGGACATGCCAAGTGCGCTTTTCTTCAAACGGTCCTTCACCTCATCCCAGATTGCCGCCTGTCGAAGAGACTGCTCCACAATATCATCCAGCTTCGCTTTGGAACGGACACCATGGGTTCTGGGGCCATAGGCAATGTTGTCGTAAATGCTCATCGGGAACGGATTTGGTTTCTGGAATACCATGCCGACCCGTTTTCGGAGTCCGTTGACATCCATTTTTCCGCCGTAGATGTTTTCTCCGTCCAACAGCATTTCACCGGTGATCCGGCAACCCGGAACGAGATCGTTCATTCTGTTGATGGATTTTAACAGGGTCGATTTACCACAGCCGGAAGGTCCGATAAAAGCCGTCACCTCATTGGCATCAATGCTCAGATTGATATTTTTTAAGGCATGAAAGTCTCCGTAATAAAGATCCATATTGGATACATCTATTTTGCTCATGTTTTTTCCTCGTCTCTCTTTTATTTCTTTGCAATTTTCTTCGCAATCATTCCGGAACAGCCGTTGATCAGAAGGACAATCAGCATCAGGATGACGCCGGTTGCATACATCTGATTCATATAAAGGCCTTCACTGGAAAGTGCATACATATGAACGGCAAGGGTACGGCCGGAATCCATAAGGCCTGCCACCTTTGCAATCGTTCCTGCTGTGAAAAGAAGCGCTGCCGTCTCTCCTACGACACGGCCTGTCGCAAGAATGACACCGGAAAGAATGCCGGGTACGGCAGATGGAAGAACAATTTTAAAAATCGTACGAAGCTTTCCGGCTCCCAGTCCAAAGCTTGCTTCCCGATAGGAATCCGGAACCGATTTTAAGGCTTCTTCTGCTGTTCGCATAATCAGCGGAAGAATCATGATGGCAAGGGTACAGGCACCGGACATCATCGAGTATCCCATTTTCAGGGTTTTCGTAAAAAACAGCATACCGAACAAACCGTAAACAATCGACGGAATACCGGAAAGGGTCTCTGCCGTAATCCGGATCAGCCCAACCAGTTTTCCGCGTTTGTTGGCATATTCAACCAGATAAATCGCCGAGAAAATGCCGAGGGGCGCAGCAAGCAGAAGGGAAAGTACCGTCATCGTAACAGTGTTGATGATCGCCGGAAGCATCGTAACATTCTCTGTATTATAGGTCCAGGCAAACTGCTCCAGTGTCAGGTTTTTCACGCCACGAATCAGAATGAATCCAACCAGGAAAACCAGAACGGCAAGTGCAAGAATGGCTGCTCCCCAGGTAATTCCGGTCAGCACGGAGGAAAAAACACTTTTGTGATACGTAACCTTTGTTCTTTCTTTTTCTTTTGTATTTATTTTTACAGCTTCCATTGTATTTACAGCTCCATTTCCTTTAATCACCATAATGTACCCTCCGGTTCAGCATAGACACCGATAAATTGATCAGCAGGATAAAGACAAACAGCACAACACCCGTTGCAATCAGCGCTTCCCGGTGAAGTCCGGATGCATATCCCATCTCCAGTACAATATTGGCTGTCATGGTACGAAGGCCTTCTGTGATTCCTTTTGGCATACGAGGCTGGTTTCCGGCAATCATAATCACTGCCATCGTCTCTCCGATGGCACGTCCGATGCCAAGCACGATACCTGCCAGGATTCCGGATTTTGCCGCCGGAACAACTGCAAAGAAAACGCTCTGGGAATGCGTTGCACCAAGGCCAAGGCTTGCTTCATAGTAGGATTCCGGAACACTTGTAATGGCGGATTCTGTTACACCGACCACGGTCGGAAGAATCATAACGGCCAGAAGAATAGATGCCGTCAGCATTGTGTTTCCGTTTTTGCCTGTCAGCTGTGCCATCAACGGGACGATCACAACCAGTCCGAAAAATCCATATACGATAGACGGAATACCGGCCATCAGGTTAATACCTGATTTGCAGATGCCGTAAAACTTTTTCGGACAGTAACGGGAAAGAAACACCGAAGTAAGAATGGCAACCGGCACACCCATCAGGATTGCAAGGCCGGTCACGCAGATACTGCCGACAATCATCGGCAGGATGCCGAAAATATTGTTTCCCGGTTTCCACACGGTACCGGTCAAAAATTTCAGCGGTCCGATTTTAAAAATGGCAGGAACACCATTCATGAACAGGAAAATGCAGATCAGTGCAACAGCCAGTACGGAGCAGCACGCCGCAATCAGGAATACAAGTTTCATGATCGTTTCTCTTAGTTTCATAAGATAAATCCTTTCATTTCATTGTTTCGCGGAGCGTGTTTGAAAAAGACTTTCGTTTTTTTCCTTACGAACTGCTTTTTCAAGCACGTTCCGAAAGACAGCTTCTTTTTCTGAACATTTTCAGATACGGAAGTAAGAGCGATTTTCCATTGTTCGCCCTTACTTCTTTTTCCATTGCTTTATACATTCTTTATTTTACATCTGCCCAGTCGGTTGTGTCGCCAACATAGATGCTCTTTACCTGATCGCTGGTCAGCCCGTCGGTCGGGTTCTCTTTGTTTACGATGACAGCAATACCATCGGTTGCGATTACGGTTGCGGTAAGCCCTGAGGATTTCTCCTCATCCTTTAAGTCACGGGATGCCATACCGATGTCGCAGAGACCGTCGCTTGCGGAAGTGATACCTGTTGTGGAATCGCTCTGCTGTACTTCGATGTTAGCGTTTGAATTTACTTTTGTATAAGCCTCTTTTAATTTTTCCATCAGTGGTGTTACAGAGGAAGATCCTGCTACCACAACCTTTTCACCGCTGCAGTTTCCTTCGTAGGCTTTGGTATCTTTGATTGCAATATATCCGTCATCTGAAACAACCTGCTGTCCGTCGGTGCTTAAGATGTAGTCCATGAAATCCTGCGCATCTGCGGAAAGACCGTCTTTTGTTACAATGTTGAACGGACGGCTTACTTTATAGGAACCGTTTTCTACGTTCTCTGCGCTTGCCTCTGCTCCGTCGATTTTCAGTGCTTTGACTTCATCATTTAAGGATCCAAGGGAGATATAACCGATTGCGTACTGGTTACCTGCCACTGTGCTCATCATAACGGAAGTATTGTTGGTGATCTGTGCATCAACGGTGGTGTTGTCTACTTTCTCACCTGCATCGTTTTTCTCTTCTACACCGAACAGCTCGATGAATGCACCTCTGGTACCGGAACCATCCTCACGGGAGATGACACTGATCTGTCCGGAAAAATCTCCGCCTGCTGCGGTGCTGTCATCGTCTGTGCTGCCATCTGCCTCTGTTGCAGAAGCCTCTTTTGTAGTGTCTGCTGTGGAAGAACTGCTGCTGTCGCTGCTTCCACATCCTGCAAGCATTCCTGCAGCCATCATTGCGGTTAAGGTGATTGCAATTACTTTTCTCTTCATAATATTCTTTTCTCCTCTTTTCACACGGGATTTTTGTGATTTCTATTTTGTAAAATCGCAATCCCGATGTTTTTTACATTTCGTTTTTACAGGTATCATCATAACAACGGCGTGTAAAATGCAAAATCTCAGAGATGTTAAGTTTATGTAAAACATAAGTTTTTCCTTTTTTACATTCCATTTTTCCGGTTGTAAACCGCTCCGTCACATCTCTCACAAGTGGCACATTTTTTCCGCGCAGTGCGATCCTGCCTAAAGGATCTTTTTCTCCACAGGAAATTTCAACAAGATTTCCCATAGAAAAAAAGGCTCCCCGGAATACTCTTTTTTCAGAGTATCGGGGAGCCTTTTTCTAAAGCATATGCAAAAGCGGATATTCGCAATCCGCTTATTCCGTCACCGGCACGTCAAGCTTTTCGGACGCTTCTTTTAACAGGTCAATGATCGGCAGATGCTGCGGGCATACACTCTCACACTGACCGCACTGCACGCAGTCTTCTGCTTTTCCCGATGTTTCCAGCAGCTTTTTATAATAATTTTTCGCGCGGTCTTCTTCTCCATACAGGCGGATGGTATTCAATGCCTTGAATACATCTGGAATCGCGATTCCCATCGGACATCCGTCGCAGCAGTAACGACAGGCGGTACATGGAACTGCCGGACTCTTTTTCAGCGCTTCCTGTGCTTTGGCGATCACTGCTTTTTCTTCCTCGTTTAACGGTACAAAATTTCGGAAGGTTTTGATATTATCCTCCATCTGTTCCTCGTTTGACATACCGGAGAGCACGGTTGCAACACCCGGGAGGGAAGCCGCAAAGCGGAGTGCCCAGGACGCAATCGATGCATCCGGATGAACACGTTTCATCTCTGCTTCAATCTCTTTGCCTGCTGATGCAAGGGAACCGCCCTTTACCGGCTCCATAACAAGGAACGGCATATCGTATTTCCGAAGCACCTCATACAGACGTCCGGACTGGATCAGCGGATTGTCCCAGTCAGCATAGTTCATCTGGATCTGGACAATTTCAACCTCCGGATGCTCGGAGAGAATCTTGTCAAGCAGCTCCGGCGTTCCGTGGAAGGAGAAACCAAAGTGTTTGATCAGTCCCTCTTCTTTTTTCTTCTTGGCCCAGTTAAAACAGTCGTATTTCACATAGCCGTCATAGTTTGCGCCGTCCTCGACACTGTGCAGCAGGTAATAATCAAAGTAGCCTGCTCCGGTGCGCGCGAGCTGATCATTGAAAATGCGGTCACGCCCCTCAATGCCCTCGTCCATCATCCACTGCGGAAGTTTGGTTGTCAGAGTAAAGCTTTCTCTCGGATGACGCTCTACCAGCGCTTTTTTCACGATGCTCTCCGATTTTCCGCCGCAGTACATATAGGCGGTGTCAAAATAGTTCATTCCGGAGGCAAGGTACGCATCGACCATTTTACAGATCTGCTCCAGATCCAATTCTCCGTCCTTCTCCGGAAGGCGCATCATGCCAAATCCTAATTTCGGCATTTTTGTTACATCTACACTCATGTTAAAATATCCCCTTTCTTTTCCGCAGAAAACCTTCGTTTCCTCAGTATTGTTGAAAAAATTGTAGCATTAAAGTATACTTGAAAGTCAATAGTTTTTTTATTTTTGTCAAAATTTTTCTTTGACTTTTTCCGTTTCCGGTGGTATTCTGGTAAAAAATTATGATTACAAAAGGAGTAGCACTATGATCTGGAAAAACCAGTTTCTTCACCTCACAAATGGCGATGTTTCAGCTGTTTATGGGGATAGTGCGCTCTTTTTTAAGTAAACTTCACATCTTGTATTCTTAAAATCACACAGAAAATGCACGTATCTCCCCATCAGAATTTTACTATATTTTGACAAGGAGATTTTTTTATGTCTGAGAAAAATACCAGAAAACAAATACGAACTTTATATCTTATGACCACGGTCGGCTATTTTCAGATTGCGGCGGCTTCGTGGGTTGCACTGCTCGCACTCCGCGGATTTTCGCTGCTGCAGATCGGGATGCTCGAAAGTATTTTCCATATCGTGAGCCTCTGCTTTGAACTCCCCTCCGGCGTTGTCGCCGATGTTTTCGGGCGACGGAAAACGCTGATTGCAAGTCAGATGGCCTCCCTGATTTCCGGTACGCTGATGATTTTTTCCACCGGCTTTGCTACAACAGCGCTTGCGCTTGGATGCAGTGCGCTCAGCTATAACCTTGCATCCGGCACACGGGAGGCACTTGCGTATGACAGTCTGAAGCAGAACGGGGACGAATGGTTTTATGCCCGTTTTTCTTCTACCGAAATGATGCTGTACCGTATCACCAATTCCACCGCAACGCTCTGCGCAGGCCTTGCCCTGTGGCTGGGATACCGGCGCGCGTATGCGATTGATCTCTTCTTCGGGCTGATTGCGCTTGGCATTTCATTCCGCCTTGCGGAAGTAAAAACGGACGCAACACCAGTTCATTATCCTGTTGGACAGGAAATCGTTTCGGTTATGCAGGAAAGCTGGCAGTTTCTTGTCCGTGAGAAAAAAGCAAGAAATATTATGCTGGTGAACGCACTCATCGGTGCCGTTTCCACGCTGGTTCTCTTCTTTTTACAGGCGAAGCTGCCACTCACCGGCATGAACAGCGCGCTGCTTGGACCTGCCCTCTTCGTGATGGGACTCGGCGCGGCACTGGGATCGCGGATGACGGCATACTTTCACAAATACCGCTACCGCGCGATTCTGCTGTTTGGCACGATCGGTGTACTTTTCGCCTTTCTTATGAGCTTTACCGGACTGCCGGCCCTTATGGTCTTCGGCGGATTTGTCGGATCCTTTTCCGATGATTTTCTTGAAGTCCGGACCGATATTCTGCTCAATGACATGATCCCGTCCAGGCAGCGGGCGACGCTGATGTCGGTGAACTCGTTTGTCTTTTCCATGATTATGATCGTCCTTTCCACCGTATTTGGATGGATCATGTGATCGTCAAAAATTTACTTACATTGAAAAAAACGCTCATCAGTTTTTTTGCTGATGAGCGTTTTTTTCAAAAATGATCAAACACCGCCGCTCCCTGCCAGAGCGCCGTCCGGGGTCTGCGGGGGTGTGCTTCCCCCCTCCACATTCCCCACCACTTTTTCTTTCTTCAACCACTTCCAGACATCGCCATATACGCGGTACTTCTCTTTCTCGTTCAGTATTTCATGCCGCATTCCCGGATACAGCTTTCCTCTGACATTGCGGTACCCGATCAGCCGCATATGGTCAATGGATTTTTTAAAGCGCCGCACATTCACATAACACGGATCATCCCCGCCGGACAAAAACAGCACCGGCAGCTTCCGGTTTGTGCAATGCCATCCATGGAATCCATACGTCTCCTTCAGCAGGTCATTCAGCGCAAAAAAAGCATCATCCGAAAACGTAAAGCCACAAAGCGGATTTTCTTCATACTCCCGCACCACCTCCGGGTCCGAACAGCACCAGGCGAACCGGCTCTTCTCATCCGCAAACCGCGCCGCAAACGATCCAAACGACATCGCCTCCAGAAGATTGCTCCGATGCCCATCCCCGAGCACCGCCGCTTCTGCGTGTCCTACAGCCGCACCCAGCGGCCGCAGATAATTCTTGCTCGGTGAACCGCACACAATCAACGCATCCAGCTCCCTATCATGTTCCTTCGCATACGTGCGCACAACCAGGGATCCCATACTGTGTCCCATCAGAATAAACGGCAGATCCGGGTACTCTTTTTTTGCCCATACCGTAACCTGAAACAGATCCTCCACAAGCCCTGCGCCGCCTGCGCCGTACATAAATCCGAGATCCTGCTCCGACTTCACACTCTTTCCGTGCCCGCGGTGATCATGAATCACACACACTACACCGTGTTCCGCCATAAACTTCATAAACGGCAGATACCGCTCCTTGTATTCGCTCATTCCATGGCTGAGCTGCAGAAGCGCCGTCCGCTGTACGCCCTCCTCCGGCTCCACCACAAGCCCGTCAAGCATCAGTCCATCCACCTTCGACTGAATCGTAAAACCTCTTTGCATTGCACCTTCCCCTTTCTTCCAGAACGATGCCGAACTGCCCGAAATTCTAAACCTCCGTGTCCTCCGAAATTTCCGGTGGAACCGCAAACGACAATGTAATCCGATCGTAGCACTCCTCGCACAGATCAAACTCATGCTTTTCCAGGTCCTTCCCGGAAAAGTACCCCCACGTCGTGTCGACCGAGCAGATCCCCTCCAGCAGCATTCCATTCTGTATTTTCATGCTTTTTCCGCAGCAATTACACACCGCCGCTTCCAGCTCATTTGTGTTTTTGTTGTATTTCCGCATTTTTCTTCCTCCCGTGTATCAAAAAACGTTTCTTTCTTCGTTCCTGACACAAAACAGAAATCAGATTCTCCTGTGTCCTGTCGATTGTAACACATCTTTCCCGCCATTCCTACTGGGAATGAAAGGAAAGTCCTGTGCGTTAAATGCGTATACAATAACGATTTCTCTCTACCTCTTCGGAACCGATTCATCCGTCCGGCTCATCAGCACTGCGTCCTCCTTCGGGAGATCGTAGTACCCCTTCCTGAGGCCGTCCTGCACAAAGCCAAGACTCTCATACAGATTCCGCGCCGGCGTATTGCCGATGCGCACATCCAGATGAATCACGCGCACCTTTCTCTCCTGCATCCGATGGAACAGTTCCTCCATCAGCGCGCGTCCGATTCCGCGCCGTCTCGCCTTTTCTGCCACGCAGACATTCGTAATCTCGCTCTCATCAAACGAAATCAGAATTCCGAGATATCCTAAAATTTCGCCGTCCTCCTCCGCAACGAGAAACAGTGCGTCGTCACGGATCAGAAATGTAAAAAATCCCGTCTCTGTCCACGGAATCGAAAAGTTGGCCTCCTCAATCGGCATCACCTGCTCCAGATCGTCGATCTGCATTTCCCGGATTGTGATCATTCGCTCTTCTCTCCGTTTTTCTGTTTTTTCAGCACATCGGCGTGCTTCACAGATTCCCGTTCGGCTCTTTCACGCTCCGCCTGCGATTTTCTCAGGTATTCCGGCTCGTGCTCTTCTGCCGTCTGAATCTTACCTTCTTTGTAATAAACCTCAGCCAGTGCTCCGACGGCTGCCGCTCTCTGGCGGTTGACGTGTGCCGGTGCAAAGGAAAACGGAATCGTCAGCAGTGCCTCTAATTTTTCCCGGTAAACCGCAACGCCGTCCCCGAGGAAAATCACTTCGTGGTCGAGGCAGTTCAGGCCCTCCGCCAGTGCCTCAATGCTCATCGTATCCTGTTCCCAGACCGTATCGAGACGATGATCCGTGTAGCAGTAAACTCCGGTATAGACCTGGTTTCTTCTCGCATCCATGATCGGGCAGACAAATTTGTCAGTATCCCAGATATTGTACGCGATTGCCGCCGTCGTTGGAATGGAAATCAGTGGTTTTTCAAGTGCCAGACCAAGTCCCTTGGCTGTTGCAGAACCGATGCGAAGACCGGTAAACGAGCCCGGACCTCCGGCAACTGCAATCGCATCGATCGTCGAAAGATCCAGCTCTGTCATGTTCGAGATTTCATCCAGCATCGGAAGCAGAGTCTGGGAATGTGTTTTTTTATAATTTACGGTGTATTCCGCAAGCAGTGTGTCATTTTCAACAACAGCCACCGAAGCCACCAGGCCGGAGCTGTCCAGTGCAAGTATTTTCATAATTTTTTGTTTCCTTTCCGATATTTCCTTCCTGTGCAACTCATTTTGGCAGTCTGCCGGAAACAGGAATCTTTACGATTTCCTTTTGTTTTTCCACCACATTCAGGATTTTTTTCTTTTATTCCACCGTAATTTTCCGGTAATCAAACCCTTTTTCGAGGTCTTTTTCTATCGTAATCGAAATCGCACCCTCCGGGATCAGCTCTTCAATCAGTTCTGCCCATTCGATCAGGCAGACACCCTCACCGAAAAAATAATCATCGTATCCGATTTCTTCCATTTCTTCTATATCACCGATCCGGTAAACATCGAAATGATAAAATGGCAGACGTCCTTCCGTATATTCCTGAATAATGGTAAATGTAGGACTGTTGACTGCCTCTGTGATGCCAAGTCCTTTTGCAAAGCCCTGCGTCAGAACGGTTTTTCCAACACCAAGGTCTCCGTTTAATGTATAAATCTGGCCCGGCTTCGCCGCTTTTCCCAGCTTTTCGCCAAGGGCAAGCGTCTCCGACGCAGAATTTGTTTCTATGATCATATGCTTTCTTCTCCTCTTTTTCTGCCTATCATTTTAACACAAACAAAAAGGTAATACAACCGCAGAACGAAACCGCTTTTCCTTGTGCTTTTCCTTGTGCTTTTCCTTGCTTTTTCTATCTGTTTTCGCTATACTATGTATCAGAGTTTCGCGGCCCAAAAACGTCCCACTCCTGTTTTTTCGGCCCGGAAAACGCGGTAAAACACGCTCTGCGCTTTTGTCCGCGTAAATCAAAAAGGAAAGAGATCAAAACTGTTATGCTGACTGTAATGAAATTTGGCGGAAGCTCCGTCGCAGATCTTGCGCACATCCGCAATGTAGCACAGCGCTGCATCGAAAAACAGCAGGCCGGAAGCCAGGTCGTTGTCGTTCTCTCCGCGATGGGAAAAACGACGGACGGACTGATTGCAACCGCAAAACAGATTACGGAAAAACCGTCCCGCCGCGAGATGGATATGCTTCTTGCCACCGGTGAACAGGTTTCCGTTTCCCTGATGGCCATAACCATGATTCAGATGGGCGTCAGTGCTGTTTCTTTAAATGCCTGGCAGGTACCGATGCACACGACCTCCGATTATCAGAACGCGCGCTTCAAACGGATCGACACCGAGCGCATCCGTAAAGAGCTGGATGACAACAAAATTGTCATTGTCACCGGCTTCCAGGGGATCAACAAATACGATGATATCACAACGCTCGGACGCGGCGGCTCCGATACGACTGCGGTTGCCCTCGCTGCAGAGCTGCACGCGGATGTCTGTGAAATCTACACGGATGTAGACGGCGTCTACACCGCAGATCCGCGGATTGTACCGAATGCGCGCAAGATGGAAGAGGTAACTTACGATGAAATGCTGGAGATGGCTTCGCTCGGCGCAAAAGTCCTTCACAGCAGATGCGTGGAAATCGCAAAAAAATACGGCGTGGAACTTCTGGTCTGCTCCAGTCTGAACCGGAATTCCGGAACGATGGTAAGGGAGAAAACCAAAATGGAAAAAATGTTAATCAGCGGCGTGGCTGCCGACAAAAATGTGGCAAAAATCCGTGTTGCAGGCCTTGGCAACGATCCGGAGAGCACGTTCCGCCTCTTAAATTTACTGGATCGGAACAATCTGAACATCGATGTCATGATCCAGTCACTCGGAAAGGACGGCACAAAATCCGTTTCCTTTACCGTTGCAAAGCCGGATATGCTGCGCACGATCGATGTGCTGAACGACAATAAGGATTCGCTCGGCATCAAAAAGCTGGATTATGATGAGAACGTGGCAAAGATTTCCGTCATCGGAGCCGGTGTCCGCTCCCATTCGGGCGTGGCTGCCAAAATGTTCGGCGCGCTCGCCAATGCAGGAATCAATACCGAGATGATTACCACCTCGGAAATCCGCATCACTGCCCTGATCGACGAAGCATACGCAGATCAGGCAATGCGTGCGATCCATGAGACATTCCTGGAGCGTGTCTGAAAAAAAGGGGGGACCCCTTTGATACCTGATTGCTACGTGCTTTGCACTCCGGCAATCATCAAAAACATTCGTAATCCGCTCATTTTTCTTCGAAAAATGGCTACTTACGTCTTATCAAGAAATCGTTTAAAAATCAGGAGGAAAACAATGATGTCTAACCCAATCGTTACAATTACTATGGAAAACGGCGATGTGATGAAAGCAGAGCTTTACCCGGAAATCGCGCCGAACACCGTAAACAACTTCATCAGTCTGGTAAAAAAAGGCTTCTATGACGGCCTGATCTTCCACCGCGTCATCCCGGGATTCATGATCCAGGGCGGAGATCCTGCAGGCACAGGCGCCGGCGGCCCGGATTACTGCATCAAGGGTGAGTTCTCCCAGAACGGATTTGAGAACAACCTCGCACACACCCCAGGCGTTCTCTCCATGGCACGTACCATGTTCCCGGACAGCGCAGGAAGCCAGTTCTTCATCATGCACAAAGCTGCTCCGCATCTGGACGGCGCATACGCTGCTTTCGGAAAAGTAACAGAAGGCCTGGAAGTCGTAGATAAAATCGCATCTGTCAACACCGACTACAGCGACAAACCGCTGCAGCCGCAGAGAATGGCTACCGTTACCGTTGAGACCTTCGGCGTCGAGTATCCGGAACCGGAGAAATGCTAAGGATGAACGATGAACTGATGTTAGTTGAACCGTCGGAGGAATACTTCGCCGAGCTCGCCGCCTACCGGAACGATTTTCTGGAAAACAGCGATTCCATGGACGCTGCGGACCGCTTCGCCGGTTTGATGATATGAAGGCATATCTTGAAGATACCATGCGGTATACCAGAGAGGAGACTCTGCCGGAGGGCATGGTTCTCGCAACACAGTTTCTGTGCATCCGCAAATCAGACAACCGCCTTGTCGGCATGATTCAGGTGCGCCACTACCTGAACGATTTTCTGCGCACCTTTGGCGGCCATATCGGCTACTCCGTCCGCCCGTCGGAACGCAGAAAAGGCTATGCCTCCTGGATGCTGAAAAATGTGCAGCCGTACTGCAAAAGCCTCGGCCTTTCCGAAATTCTGGTCTGCTGCCTGGATACCAACGAGGGAAGCCGCAGAACGATCCTGAAAAATGGCGGCCGGTTCGACGGCACCGCTTATCGTGCCGATGAAAACAAAACACTGGAGCGTTACTGGATCACCCTGTGATTTTTAATCTTCCATTTCGCATAGCTCTGAATAGTTTCACAAATTTTTCTTGACATCCATGTCATTTCACTTTATAATTTGGAACTGCAAGCGAACAATTCTGTTCTTATGCAAAATATATGCCCCTGGTAAAAAACCGACGGACAGGCAGGGGTAGTTGCCGAGCGTGGTTAAGAGCCACATTATTGATTGCGTTAAAAGCGCAAATTTTATGAGTTGATTACTTTATAATCGATGCTCTACGACGAGCACATCATCTTATGAAACGGTCAATAAGAGTACGTGACTATATATTTCTGCATAGGAAAACAGGGAGAAGCCTGGATTTTTGTCCATCCCCTGAAGTTTGCACAATACGATCATGTATAAATTTCGATTTTTAGACAGATGATGCACGTCATCTGTTCTTTTCGTGCTTATAGCCAAAGATGAACCCAACACCATTTTCTGAAAAAGGAGAACCAAACAATGTCAAAAGTTATGATCATCGGATGCGGCGGTGTTGCATCCGTAGCCATTCACAAATGCTGCCAGAACAGTGAAGTATTTTCTGAAATTATGATTGCAAGCCGCACCCTTTCCAAGTGCGATGCTTTAAAAGAAAAGCTGGCTCCGACCACAAAAACCATTATCACAACAGCAAAGGTGGATGCCGACTGCACAGAAGAATTAATCGCCTTAATCAAACAGTATCAGCCGGATGCCGTATTAAATCTGGCTCTTCCTTATCAGGATCTTACCATTATGGATGCCTGCCTCGCATGTAAGGTTCCTTACATCGATACTGCAAATTACGAAGCAGAAAATACAGATGATCCGGCATGGCGCGCAATCTACGAAAAGAGATGCGAAGAGCTTGGCTTTTCCGCCTACTTTGATTATTCCTGGCAGTGGGCTTATATGGACCGTTTCAAGGAAGCCGGCATCACCGGTCTTCTCGGAACCGGCTTTGACCCGGGCGTCACCAGCGTTTTTGCAGCCTATGCACAGAAACACTATTTCGATGAAATTCACACGATTGATATTCTGGACTGCAACGGCGGCGACCACGGATATCCGTTTGCAACCAACTTCAATCCGGAAATCAACCTCCGCGAGGTATCCGCTCCCGGCTCTTACTGGGAAAACGGCCACTGGGTAGAAATTCCGCCAATGTCGATCAAACGGGAATATAACTTCGATGAGGTAGGCGAGAAGGATATGTACCTTCTTCACCATGAAGAAATTGAGGCTCTTGCAAAAAATATCCCGGGCGTAAAAAGAATCCGCTTCTTCATGACCTTCGGCCAGAGCTATCTGACCCATATGAAATGTCTGGAAAATGTAGGACTTCTCTCCACCACTCCGATTACCTTCAACGGACAGCAGATTGTACCGATCCAGTTTTTAAAAGAGCTTCTTCCGGATCCTTCCACTCTTGGTCCGCGCACCGTGGGTAAAACCAACATCGGCTGTATTTTTACCGGTATCAAGGACGGAAAAGAAAGAAGCATTTACATTTACAATGTCTGTGACCACCAGGAATGCTACCGGGAAGTAGAGTCTCAGGCAATCTCCTACACCACCGGCGTTCCGGCTATGATCGGAACCATGATGGTCGTGAACGGCCTCTGGAACAAGCCGGGTGTCTACACCACAGATGAATTCGATCCGGATCCGTATATGGAAGCACTCAACAAGTGGGGTCTTCCGTGGAAGGTCGTAGAAAATCCTGTTTTAGTAGATTAAGCCTATGTATAAGATAAACGAACTGCCAACTCCCTGTTTTGTCATTGATGAAGGCAAACTGGAAGAAAACTTAAAGCTCCTGCACCAGGTAGAAGAACGCACCGGTGCAAAAATTCTGCTGGCTCAGAAATGCTTTTCCTGCTTTTCGGAATATCCGCTGATTGGAAAATATATCAGCGGAACAACTGCCAGCGGACTCTATGAGGCGCGGCTTGGAAAGGAAGAAATGGGGCTGGAGAATCATGTGTATTCTCCGGCCTACCGCCCGCAGGATATGGAAGAGCTCGCACAGATCTGCGATCACATTATTTTCAATTCAGAAAAGCAGCTCCGAACGTACCTCCCTGTACTTAAGGCTTCCGGAACCGCAAAAGCCGGACTTCGCATCAACCCGGAATGCTCCACGCAGGAAGGCCATGCGATTTATGATCCCTGTGCGCCCGGCTCCCGCATGGGCATCCGCGCCTGCGATTTTACAGACGAACTGGCTGATCTTGTGGACGGTCTTCATTTTCATACCCTCTGTGAACAGAATTCGGATGATCTGGAAACCACGCTGCGCGCCGTGGAAGAAAAATTCGGCAAGTGGCTTTTTAAAATGAACTGGCTTAACATGGGAGGCGGACATCATATCACCCGTGAGGATTACGATATCGAACGCCTGATTTCCTGTATCAACCATATGAAAGAAACGTATGGTCTTCAGATTTACCTGGAGCCCGGGGAAGCAGTTGCCTTAAACGCAGGCTACAATGTCACGGAAGTTCTCGATATTGTTGAAAATAACGGAAAAATTTTAATTCTTGACACTTCCGCCGCCTGCCATATGCCGGATGTGCTTGAGATGCCGTACCGCCCTCCGCTCAAAGGCAGCGGACTGCCCGGAGAAAAGCCTTATACCTACCGCCTTTCCTGCAATACCTGCCTGGCGGGCGACGTAATCGGCGAATATTCCTTCGATTCCCAAATCCGGATCGGTGACAGACTGTATTTTGAAGATATGGCGATTTATTCGATGGTAAAAACCAATACCTTTAACGGAATCCCACTCCCTTCCATCGCGGTGATGGACAAAGCTGGAAACTGCCGAATGATAAAGGAGTTTGGATATGAAGATTTCAAAAACCGATTGTCTTAGAACCCCAAAAGCCGATGGCTTTTACATGCCGGGCGAATTTGAGCCCCACGAAGGCACGCTGATGATCTGCCGTGGCGTCCCGGTTCCTGGAATTACGGGGCAAAAGCGGCAAGAACGGCATTTGCAGAAATTGCAGAAGCAATTGCCGCTTATGAGCAAGTTTATCTTTTCGTCCGGCCACAGGATAAAGCATCGGCACAGGAACTGCTTTCCTCCGACCGGATTCATCTAATCGAAGCCCAAACGGAGGATGCCTGGGCGAGAGATACCGGCGCTACGTTTGTAATTAACGATCAGGGCGGGCGAAGAGGCATTCAATGGGAATTCAACGCCTGGGGCGGCCAGTATGACGGTCTGTACTCCCACTTTGAACATGACCGTGAGGTTCCGGAACGAATCTGCAATTTTCTCGGAGATTCCTTCTATAATGCCCGCCCCTTTGTTCTGGAAGGCGGCTCCATCCATGTTGACGGGGAAGGAACCCTGCTTACGACCGAAGAATGTCTGCTGAGTCCGGGGCGCAATCCTTCTCTTACAAGAGCGGAAATTGAAGAAAAGCTGCGTCAGTATCTTTCGGTCGAGAAAATCATCTGGCTGCCTTTTGGTATTTACAACGATGAAACCAACGGCCATATCGATAATATGTGTTGCTTTGTAAAGCCCGGAGAAGTGCTTCTTGCCTGGACAGATGACGAAAACGATCCTCAGTATGCCAGAAGCAGGGCCGCTTTTGATCTTCTCTCCCATACCGTTGACGCGAAGGGACGAAGCTTTGTGATTCACAAACTGCCCATTCCGAAGCATCCCATCTGTATTACAGAAGAAGATCTTCTCGGCTATGATTTTGAAGCTGGCGAAGACCAGCGGGAAGCCGGGGAACGCCTTGCTGCCAGCTATATCAATTTTTATCTTGCCAATCACTGTGTCCTTCTTCCCCGTTTCGGCGATGAAAACGATACCGTGGCTGCAGAAATTCTTGGAAAATGCTTCCCGGATCGACGAATCCTTCCGATCGATGCACGCGTCATTCTGACCGGCGGAGGCAACATTCACTGTATTACCCAGCAGATTCCGGCAAAGAAAAGAGGAAACAGATTATGCGAAATATAAAAATTGCCGCACTGCAGTTTTCGTGCTGCAGTCAGGTACAGGAAAATATAGACAAAGCAGAGACCATGGTCCGTGAAGCCGCTTCCAACGGTGCCAATCTCATCCTTCTTCCTGAATTATTTGAAAGACCGTATTTTTGTCAGGAAAAGCGATACGATTATTATGATTATGCCATGCCCTTGACAGAAAATCCCGCCGTCCGGCGCTTTCAGTCCGTTGCCGTAGAACTTGGAGTCGTGATTCCGGTCAGCTTTTATGAAAGGGATGTTCAGCGCCTGTTCAACTCGGTTGCCATGATTGATGCAGACGGATCCATTCTTGGCGTTTACCGCAAGACTCATATCCCGGACGACCATTTTTATCAGGAAAAATTCTATTTCACTCCCGGGGATACGGGATTCAAGGTCTTTGAAACACGTTTCGGAGCCGTCGGCGTCGGCATCTGCTGGGATCAGTGGTTTCCGGAAACAGCACGATGCATGGCCGTTCAGGGTGCTGAAATCCTGCTCTATCCTACCGCTATCGGAAGTGAGCCGATCCTGAATGTAGACAGCAGCGGGCACTGGCGACGCGTCATGCAGGGACATGCGGCTGCAAATCTTGTTCCGGTTGCTGCTGCAAATCGGATTGGTACTGAAACCGTAATGCCCTGTGAAGAAAATGGCGGCCAGTCCTCTTCTCTTACTTTCTACGGTTCTTCCTTTATTGCCGATGCAACCGGTGAACTCGTGGCATCTGCCGGAAGAGATACCGAGGAAATCCTGTATGCTTCCTTTGATCTGGATAACCTGCGCGAAGAACGTTTTTCCTGGGGCCTTTTCCGTGACCGGCGGCCGGAAACCTACCGTATCATGACGAAACAGTAAAGCCTCGTCGCTTCCTACAGCGGTACGCTGCATCACATATTCTAACTACAAAGGAGAACCGCTATGCAATATGGAGTTTTATGTCTGCTGCCGCCTGCAGCGATGCTGATTTTTGCATTAAAAACAAAAAAATCTTTCGAAGCTCTGATTTTCGGAACCCTGGTTGCCTATCTCATCATGTATAAAGCGGCTTTTATCGGACCCTGGTGTGATCTTCTGCTTTCAGAAATCAGCAACGCAGATAACCAGTATATTCTTCTTCTCTGCGGACTGTTCGGAGGCTTCATTTTCCTGCTCCGCGAGGCAAAAGGAACACTTGGTTTTTCCAACCTGTTAAGCCGTTTCTGTAAAAATGAACGGATCACCATGATGATGTCGGTATTTCTCGGAATCATTATTTTTGTCGATGACTATCTCAACATCATGACCGTTGGAACCTGTATGAAGGATGTCTGTGACAAACGAAAAGTCCCAAGACAGGCGCTTGCCTATATCATTGACTCAACCGGTGCACCTGTCTGTGCACTGATTCCCTTTTCCACCTGGGTGGTCTTTTATTCCGGTGTTTTTATTCAGGAACCGGGCATTCTCAATATGGGCTTTTCCACCGGTATGAGTGTTTACTTAAAAGTGCTTCCTTATATGTTTTATCCCATGGCTGCACTTCTGGTTGTCATTCTGTTTGCCTGCAAACTGATGCCAAAGCTCGGAAAAATGAAAGATGCCTATACCGATCTGGAAAAGGAAGAGCAGACACCGGAGCATCCCAAAATGCACAATGCCCCTTCCGTCGACCTTGCCATGGCCGGAATGAGCGTTGATTACCCGCCCGAAAATACCAATCCCGGAAATATACTGGATTTTCTGATCCCTATTGGCATTCTGATCGGTGTGACAGTAGCCACACAGGATATGATGCAGGCGATCATTCTTGCTCTTGCTTCCTGTATGATTCTTTATCTTCCACGGAAGAAAATGACCTTTACGCGGTACGTGGAACTGTTTTTTGCCGGCTTTGCAGATATTCTTCCGGTTCTCGCCATTCTTCTTGCATCCTTTATGATCAAGACTGCCTGCGGCGAAATGGGACTCTCGGAATATGTTATCAACCTGTGTGTTCCGTACATGAATGCCAAAACACTGGCAGCTATTATTTTTGTTGTCATTGCAGTTCTGACCTTTGTCACCAGCTCTTTCTGGGGAATTGAGGCCGTAGCCGTTTCCATCGTTGTTCCGCTTGCCATCGCCCTTGATGCCAATGTACTCCTGGCCCTTGGTGCTGTCGTATCCGGCGGTGTTTTCGGAAGCCATGCATGCTTCTATTCCGACGCAACGGTTCTTTCCTCCGCGACCTGCGAGATTGACAATATGTCACATGCCGTGTCGCAGTTTCCTTACGTCCTGATCAGTGCTGCTTTCGCCGTAGCGGGATTTTTAATCTGCGGAATTTTTGCTCTTTAAAAAGCACCCTTAAAATAAAAAAAGTCTTCGACGATCGGATTTTCCCAGATTCGTCGAAGGCTTTTTTTTGTTTTTTTATTCTTTTACACTCAACCGCACCAGCGCACGCTGCAGCTTGGCTTCGGCAATACGGTATTCTTTGTCTGTCAGACCGCCGTTTGCCAGCGCCTGCTCGGCCCTGTGTTTGGCAGCCTCGGCGCGCTCTGCATCAATATCCTCTTCCCACTCCCAGGTTGTTGCCAGGACACGGCAGACCCCGTTCATCATGGAAAGCATTCCGCCGATGCAGGCGGCATTTCTTCTCGTTCCGTCCTCCAGCACAATATGCGCCTCGCCCATACCGAGTGCAGTGCAGTAATTGCAGTGCCCAGGCAGAATTGCCAGGTCGCCGCTGATGGTTCTGCAGACAACGCGCGCTACGTCACCCTCATAGAGAAGTCCGTCCGGCGTGCCGACACGTAAAGGAAATGTACTCATACGTCATTCCTCCTTTACTGATTCAGTGCTTTTGCTTTTTCAAATACCTCGTCGATGGTACCTGCAAACAGGAAGCAGCTCTCCGGAAGATCGTCGCACTCGCCATCGAGGATCATGCGGAATCCGCGCAGGGTTTCTTTTAACGGCACGTATTTTCCTTCCATACCGGTAAACTGCTCCGCTACCGAGAAGCTCTGGGACAGGAAACGCTGTACCTTACGGGCACGGCTGACCGTCAGCTTATCCTCTTCGGACAGCTCGTCCATACCCATGATGGCGATAATGTCCTGCAGCTCTTTGTATCTCTGCAGCACCTGCTGTACGGCACGCGCTACCTCATAGTGCTCATGGCCTACGATTTCCGGTGTCAGAATACGGCTGGTAGAATCGAGCGGATCAACGGCCGGATAAATACCCTGGCTGGAAATTTCACGGGAAAGTACCGTCGTGGCATCCAGATGGGTAAATGTCGTTGCCGGAGCCGGGTCGGTCAGGTCATCGGCCGGCACATAAACAGCCTGTACCGATGTGATGGAACCCTTTCTCGTGGACGTAATACGCTCCTGCAGTGCGCCCATCTCGGTTGCCAGCGTCGGCTGGTATCCTACTGCGGACGGCATACGGCCAAGCAGAGCCGAAACCTCGGAACCTGCCTGCGTAAATCGGAAAATATTATCGATGAACAGCAGCACATCCTGATTTTTCACATCACGGAAGTATTCTGCCATGGTAAGGCCGGAAAGTCCGACACGCATACGCGCTCCCGGCGGCTCGTTCATCTGTCCATAGACCAGTGCTGTTTTATCGATAACACCGCTCTCTTTCATCTCGTTGTAAAGGTCATTTCCTTCACGGGTACGCTCTCCGACACCGGTGAAAACGGAAAGTCCGCCGTGCGCCGTTGCCACGTTGTGGATCAGCTCCATGATAAGGACTGTTTTTCCAACGCCGGCACCGCCGAACAGACCGATTTTTCCGCCCTTGGCATACGGGCAGATCAGGTCAACGACCTTGATTCCGGTTTCGAGGATTTCCGTTGCCGGAACCTGTTCCTCATAGGACGGCGGATCGCGGTGGATCGGCCATTTTTCTGCTGTTTCCGGTGCCGGCTTATTGTCTACGGTCTCACCGAGCAGGTTGAACACGCGGCCTAAGCACTCCTCTCCGACCGGAACGGCGATCGGGCCGCCCGTGTCGACTGCTTTCGTTCCGCGGACAAGTCCGTCTGTGGACTTCATGGCAATGCAGCGGACCATGTTGTCGCCTGTCTGCTGCGCCACTTCCACAACCAGCTTCTCGCCGTGGTTGTCTATCTCGATGGCATTCAGAAGTGCCGGCAGCTCTCCTTCCGGAAAACGGATGTCCAGAACAGGACCCGTTACCTGCACAACCTCGCCAATGTGTTTTTCACTCATTTAACGACTTCTCCTCACTTTTCTTGTTTCCACTCTTACACGCCTTCCGCACCGCCGACGATCTCCGTGATCTCCTGCGTAATGCTTGCCTGACGGGCACGGTTGTAATACAGATTGAGCTGTTCAATCATCTCCTCTGCATTTCCCGTTGCCGCCTCCATTGCGGTACGGCGTGCCGCAAGCTCACTTGCCACACTCTCACAGATACCGCCGTAGATCAGGCCGCCTAAGTATTCCGGCACAATCGCTTCAAATACCTCGACACCGTTTGGCTCATACAGGATCAGATTCCGGATTTTTTTCGCTTCCGGATCCTCTCCGTCCTCTTTTGCAATGTCAATCAGAGGCAGGATCGGCACGGAAACCGGCATCTGCGACAGCATCGACACGAATTTTGTGTAACAAAGCTCCACATGTCCGAAGGTCCCTTTCCGGAACTCACGGCACAGTGCGCGCGCGATCTCAAAGCTGTCTGCCACAGAAAGATTTGCGATCTCGGCAAAGCTGTCCGTCAGGATTTCCAGCTTCCGGGATTTTGCATACTCCACTGCCTTTTTGCCGACCGGAACCACACAGATCTCTTTTCCTTTGGCATCTGCCTCAAAGCATCGGAACAGATTCGCGTTGTATCCGCCCGCAAGGCCGCGGTCTCCGGCAACCAGCACGTAGCAGCATTTCTCGTTTTTTGCCTCTTTTGCATAAATGGAATAAAATTCCGTGTTTCCTTTTGCAATATCCTGCAAAGTGCGGTACAGCTCCTGAAAATACGGACGGCAGGTATCAGCCCGCTCCTTCGCTTTTCGCAGCTTGGAGGACGCTACAAGTTCCATCGCCTTGGTAATCTGCATCGTGCTTTCGACACTTTTGATCCGCAGCTTTACGGCTTTCATGTTTGCAGCCATAGGCTCCTCCTTCTTTCCTTATTTTGCAGGTCTTGTATTGATAAAGTTTTCGGTGTACGATTCGAGCGCACTTTTCAGCTTCTCTTCGGTATCTGCCTCGAGTTTTCCGGTTGCGGAAATCTCCTGCATCACGGCAGCACCCTCGGCATCGGTATCAAGCCAGGTATACAGTCCGTCCTCATAGGCGCGGACATCCTCAGCTGCAACCTTTGACAGAATTCCTTTCGTTACCGCATAAAGAATGGCCACCTGTTTTTCTACCGGAACCGGTGCATTCTGGTTCTGTTTTAATACTTCCACGATACGCACACCCTGCTCCAGACGCGCCTTTGTATCGGCATCCAGATCGGATCCGAACTGTGCAAAACTTGCCAGCTCGCGGTACTGGGAATAGATCAGTTTCAGAGTTCCGGCTACCTTCTTCATCGCCTTAATCTGCGCATTTCCACCGACACGGGATACGGATACGCCAGGGTTTACCGCCGGCATAACGCCCGAGTGGAACAGCTCTGTCTCAAGGAAAATCTGTCCGTCTGTGATGGAGATGACGTTCGTCGGAATATAGGCGGAAATATCGCCTGCCTGGGTCTCAATGATCGGCAGGGCCGTCATGGATCCGCCGCCGTGTTCATCGTCCAGCTTTGCGGCACGCTCCAGAAGTCTGGAATGGAGATAGAAAACATCTCCCGGATAAGCCTCACGTCCCGGTGGACGGCGGATCAGCAATGAGAGTGCACGGTATGCAACCGCGTGCTTACTTAAGTCATCATAAATGATCAGCACATCTTTTCCCTGATACATAAAGTACTCGCCCATGGCACAGCCGGAATACGGTACGATATACTGCAGCGGGCTCGCTTCGGATGCCGTCGCTGCCACGACGATGGTGTACGCCATTGCGCCGTTCTTCTCAAGATTTTCTACTAAGGACGCTACTGTCGAACGTTTCTGTCCGATGGCAACGTAGATACAGATCACATCCTTGCCTTTCTGGTTCAGAATGGTATCGGTTGCGATCGTTGTCTTTCCGGTCTGACGGTCTCCGATGATCAGCTCTCGCTGACCTCTTCCAATCGGAACCATGGAATCGATCGCTTTAATACCGGTCTGCAGCGGCTGATTAACACCTTTTCTCTCACAGATGCCCGGTGCCGGGCTTTCAATCGGACGGTACTCTGCTGCCGTAATCGGGCCTGCGCCGTCGATTGGCTGGCCGAGCGCGTTGACAACGCGTCCGATCATACCTTCTCCGACCGGAACCGAAACGACCTTTCCCGTTCTTTTTACAAGCTGTCCCTCGCTGATGTTCTCGCCGGAACCGAATAAAACGACAGATACGCTGTTTTCCTCGAGGTTCTGTGCCATTCCATAGCTTCCATCCTCAAACTCCAGCAGCTCGCCTGCCATACAGTTCGAAAGACCGCTGGCTCTCGCGATTCCGTCTCCGACCATCAGAACGGTGCCTGTCTCATCCTGCCGGATCGCATTTTCATAATATTTGATCTGGCTGCGGATGACCTTGGATATTTCTTCTGGTTTCAGTTGCATGTTTTCCTCCTACACCACTGTATCGCTGATTCTTCTGGAAAGCTCGGCCAAACGTCCCTTTACGGTTCCGTCAAACAGCTTTCCGTCGAGCTCCACGCGGACACCCGCCAGAACGGACGGATCGGTTTTCAGTTCCATCACGACCGTTTTTCCGCTCATTGTTTCCAGTTTTTTCTTCAGAAGCTCTTCCTGTTCCTTCGACAGGGATGCTGCGCTCGTCACAACTGCCTCAGCAATATTGTGGGCTGCGTAGTATCTGCGCTGGAATGCTTCCTGCATCCGCCGAATTCACGGAGAAGATTTTTTTCACACAGCAGTTTGATAAAATTGACCAAATACGGTTCCGCCTGGCTGCCAAATGCCGCGTCGATCAGCCCGATCCGCTCTTTTCGCGGCATCGAAGGCTCCGATAAAAGGCGCGGATACTCCGGGTTTTCCCGGAACAGAGCTCGGATCTCCTTCATCTCGGAAAGGATTTCCTCTTCGAGATGCTCCTCTGCGGCCAGCTCATACAGGCTCCCACCGTATACTCTGGCAGTTTCTGTCATGATGCTTCACCTACATTCGATATAAATTCATCTATCAGCTTCTCATGGTCTTTTTCATTAATCTCACGTTCAATGACCTTTCCGGCAATATCCATGGCAATGCCGCCGATCTCGCCTTTGACTTCATTGACCGCTTTCTTTTTCTCCTGGGCAATCTCTTTTTCTGCCTTGTTTTTCAGGGCAGCTGCCTGTTCGGAAGCCTCTTTTACGATTTTCTCGCTCTGCAGCGTCGCTGTCTTTCTGGCGCTTTCGAGAATCTCGTTGGCCTTTGCCTTGGCCTCCTGCATATTCTGCTCATATTCCTCTTTGATGGCGTTGGCTTCTTTTTTTGCCGCCTCTGCGTCTGTGATCTCCGCATCGGCTGCCGCACGCCGTTTTTCCAGCATCTCATTGATCGGTTTGAAAAGGAACCGTTTGATCAGATACATCTGGATGAAGAGGTTGCAGATCTGTGCGATAAAAGTCCAGGGGACAATTCCTACCAGTTCCTGAACCTGCATAGTTTCTTTCCTCCTAGCAATCATTTACTCCTTGCAACTATTTCAGGAAGTTCATGAACATTCCCGGTGCTACGAAGATCAGAAGCAGGCCGGTTACGAAACCGTAAATACCTGTGGTCTCTGCGATCGCACAGCCAAGAAGCATCGTACTTGTTACATCACCTTTGCATTCCGGCTGACGTCCGATTGCCTCAAGTGCCTTTGCTACGGCGTTACCTTCACCGATACCAGGTCCGATACCTGCGATCAGGGAGCATCCTGCGCCGATTGCGCATCCTGCGAGAGCGATACCTTTTGCTAAAATCTGAAAATCCATCTTGTTTTCCTCCTGTATTTTCTTTTTGTAAACCTCATTTTTTAATCTCTTTAGCCTTCTTCTGCTGCATTCGCAATGTACATGACAGTCAGCATACAGAAAATAAAGGCCTGCATCACGCCGGAGAACCAGTCAAAATAGACCGACAGAACAGCCGGGACACCGACGTCCAGAATCGGGATCTGTGAAAGGGTTCTTCCGAGCACGCCGGGAAGCAGTCCCAGCAGCTTTCCGCTTGCCAGTGCCAGCGATCCGTAGATCAGGGCATTGATCACAACGCCGGAAAGGATGTTTCCAAAGTGACGGCACGCCATACTGATCGGCGTTGCGAGCTCCGACAAAACGTTAAACGGTGTCATAACCGCAATCGGAGTCGTAAAGCCTTTCAGATATCCGCCAAAACCATTCGTTTTGATCTTCTGTGTTGTGATCATAATAAAGACCACAACAGCCCAGGCCGCCTCGGTGGAAAGATCCGCTGTCGGACTTCGAAGTCCGATCAGGCTGATCAGGTTTGAGACAACGCTGGTCGCGAAAAGCGCCGACACAAAAGGAATCAGATACCGGAATTTTTCTCCCATGTTGCCGATGACGAATTTATTTGCGGTCTCCACAATCATTTCTGCCACCGCCTGGCGTTTGGAGATGTTCCGTATCTTCAAATCTCTTGTGAGCCAGATGCAAAGTCCGGTAATGAGTGCCATTACAATCCAGCTTACCACCAGCGTTTCGCTGATCTGAATTTTCCCGAACAGCGGAAAATCGATCGGGATCGTAAAAAAGACTTTTGCACCGGAGATATCAACCTCCATTCTCTTTTCTCACCTCCTCTGTATGAGATAAAATAAAAAATTTGAACCTTTTGTCAAAGCGGATCTTCACAATCCGCTTCGCTGCTTGCTCATAACCGAATCGCTGCTTCGCTGTTTCGGTTTAAAAACGCCGTCCCGTCTTTGCGGCTTTCGCCAAAAATCAGGTTCAGCGCTTTATGCTGTTTTTTATGCCCTTCAGCTTGATGGCCGTTCCCGGAATTAAAAGCGGCAGGATTCCTGCGGCAAACTGGAAGCATGGAAGCACAATCGCCAGAATTGCCCAGAGCATCTGCATCAGGTTTCTCTGCGAATAGCTTGCCTGCATCCGCCGTTTTGCTCCCGCCTCGTCTGTCTCGGACACTGCTTTTTGTACTGCCATGCCCATCAGGAAAAAGTTCAGCACCGCAACGGCACCGCCTCCGATTCCCCCGAGGATCACCCGATAGTCAAATGGGATTTTTTCCGGCCAGATCAGGTGCAGGATCAGAAACCCGACCCACATCACAACCACGCCGACAACAGTATAGATGGCAACATTTTTCGTCTCCTTTTTTACGGCCGGCTGGACCTTGTCTCCGAAATTGCTCATATCGCCTTGTTTCCTTTCTAAGGGATTTTCCCCTTAAAATCAGTCTGAAATCTTTTCTCTGCCACTTGATCTTCGTCAACTGTGAAAACTTTTTCAGACACGTTCTAAATATGTCGGTTGAAAGACACCCGCTTTTTCTTCTTTTTTCCGTCCGGCTCCGTCTCGATGCGTTTCTGATGCCGCAGAACGCTCTGCCCGAATTTCCAGGCTGTCACGGCACCGCCTCCGATCCCAAAGAAAAAGCCGATCAGATAAATCCATATTCCAACCGAAAAGCGGTCGCAAAGCCACCAGCAAAGTGCCAGACAAAGAAAAAGAGGCGTCACAAGGGACAGTCCGAATTGTGTCAACATTGTGAGATTGGTAATCATCCCCGTCCACTTCTTCATATCCTGTCCCTTTCTGCCGCCTCTTTTTTGTCAGACTTTCGGGTCTGCGTTCTGTCTTCCATTTTTGTAACCGCTTAGTCAGATTGTACCATAAACGTTTTCATAAGACAAATGAATTTGTATATTTTCCAAATTATTTGTTTTTATTTATATTCTTTTCATAATAATTGGAACAATTTTCTCATTTTGTCCCATTGCAAAATTGCAGCGTTCACCTCGCTTCTTATTTTTTGAAAAAAACTGCGGTTTTATTCCACACATACTGCCGTTTTTTCTTTCCAACCGGAAAGCTGATAGCTTACCTCATAGTGTCCCGGCTCCAGCAGGTATCTACCGTTTTCTTCTGATCCGAGCACTTCTGCAACCGCTTCTTTTTCACTTTTGGCAACCATTGGAAGTACGGCCTCTGCGGTACAGTCGAACGGAACATCCATGGTGATGGTCACGTGCTCTTTGTCGGAAAGCTCCCAGCGAATGCTGTACATTCCCGATGCAGAATCATATTTTGCCTCTGCATACCTCAAATCCCAGTTCAGCGTCGGTGCAAACTGTACGGTCCTGACACCCGGATGGGATTCCATCGTGTTGATGCCGGCAACGTGACGGAACATCCATTCCTGGATGGAGCCGTAAGCATAATGGTTCATACTGTTCATACTGATGCCGGAAATCGTACCGTCCGCAAGAAGGGAATTCCAGCGTTCCCAGACGGTAGTTGCACCAAGCTTAACCTCATAAAGCCAACCCGGAAATTCCTCGTTCAGCAGCAGTTCGTAGGCAAGATCATTCATGCCGTTGTCGGTGAGCACATTGTTCAGCAATGGTGTTCCGACAAATCCCGTCTTCAGTTTGTGGTTACTCTGCTCAAACAGCTTCAGAAGCTGCCGTTTTGTCAGCTCTTCGTTCTTTGACAGATGGTATTTCAGCGTCAGCAGCAGCGCCGTCTGTGTTTTGATGCAGCAGCGGCCTGTTGCGCTGTAATATTCTTCCTGTACCACAGCAAACTGCTCCTCGGACAGCTTCTGATACTTCTCCTGCTCCTCGCGGTATCCCAGCACACCGGCCGCTTTTCCCACGATTCCTGCGCTGATCGCATAATACAGGTTTGCAATAAACTCCTCGTCCGTTGCACCCATGACCTGCTCAGCGCCCTGCACCGGATTGTCAAGCGCCAGCCAGTCGCCAAAGTGGAATACATATCTCCAGCCATGGTTGTCCCCATCCACTTTCGTGATGTAGTCCACCCACGATTTCATGCTCACAAACTGATCTTCCAGAATGCTCTTGTCCCCATAAAACAGATATAGATTCCACGGAATGATACACGCCGCATCGCCCCAGACACACGCTGCATCCTCGATGCCGCACGATGGCACCACATGCGGCACCTTTCCGCCGAGCACGCTCTGCTCTTTTGCCATGTCGTACAGGTATTTTGCATAAAATGCATACGTATCTTCGAGATACATCGCCGTCGGCGAGAATACCTGCGCATCTCCCGTCCATCCCATACGCTCGTCACGCTGCGGGCAGTCGGTTGGAACATCTACAAAATTGCACTTTAAGCCCCAGCGCACATTGCTGATGAGCTGATTGACCAAATCACTTCCTGTTTTCATCCAGCCTGTCGCTGTGATGTTGCTGTAATAAGAAAGACCCGTGAAATCCTCTTTTTTCAGATCCGGAATGCCTTCGATCTTCACGTAACGGTAGCCGTAGAACGTAAAATGCGGCACAAGATCCATTTCGGTTCCATCGGAAATATAGATGTATTCGGATTTTGCACTCCGCAGATTGTCATTGTAGAAATTGCCGCGCTGCAAAATCTCACCTGTCTGAACATGAACTTTGGTTCCTGCCGGCACGTTGACATGCAGCTTGAAAATTCCCGTAAACTCCTGCCCCATATCGAAGACCAGCTCGCCGGCCGGAGTATGAAGCAGTTCTTTAGGTTCAAACGTCTCATGAATCGTCACCGGAAGGCTCATGCGTTCCGTCAGTTCTCCTTTTGGTGCCTCACAAAAAACCGCCTTCTCCAATGGCAGTTCCGACAGCGTGTCGTCCCGGTGCTCACCGTCGTAAAGATTCGAGAATGCAATTTTACTGCGCCGCACCTGCCACGATTCATCCGTGCCAATCACCTCTTCCGAACCGTCCGCATACGTCAGATGCAGCTCCGCAATCAGCTTCCACTCATTGCCGTAAAATCCCTTGTCCTCAAACGCACTGAATCCAAACCGCGCCTTGTACCAGCCGTTTCCAAGCAGCACACGGAGCATTCCCTGTTTTGAAACCTCCTCTGTCACATCATACGTCTGATACTGTACCCATTCATTGTAATCATTGCTGTACGGCGTCAGGTACTCATCCCCGACACGCTTCTCATCCACATACACCTCATACAGTCCAAGTCCGCAGACATACAGCCTGGCCTTCGCTACCTCTTTTGCCGGAACAATTTCTTTTTCAAAATATGGATGACGGTTCTCCTTACTGTCACAGGAAATCCATTTTCCTGTCCATGCTTCATTCCGTTTTCCGGTCTCAAAAAACTGTACTTCACTCACCGCCGTCTCCCCGGCATCACTGCCCGCTTCCACGTTCCAGTAATACCGCGTTCTCGGCTCCAGATCCAGCTTCACCGGATAGAAAAGACTGCTCGCCTTATCATCCTCTCCGGAATCAAACAGCAGATGCTCCATCGCTGCATCCGATGCTACACGGATTCTCGCATAGCTCTGTTTTTTTCCTTCCGCGTCTTTCACTTTCCAGGAAAAGACCGTTCTCTCCATTCGGAACCCCATTGGATTTTCCAGATGATTCACCTGTGCGTGATAAATTTTCATTTCAATATCCTCCTCCATCTTATTTTTGAAAATTCCCCCATTTTTTCTCATTTTATCATGATCCCTTTCGAGAAAAAAGGTTCTGTTTTGCAGGAAAAAACATCTTTATTTGCACCATTTCCTGCCCACCAGACATCTCCCCGGATTGCCAGAAAGTATGGGACATTTTCCCTTTTTCGGGCTACACCGAAACTAATAAGAGCCTGTGCTTTCCTTTCCTCTCCGCCGCAGTGCGATCCTGCCCGGAGGGCTTTTTACTTTTCGGGAAAATTCAACGAAGTTTCCTGTAAAGTAAAAAAATGCCGGATTCTTTGAACCGCCCCAAGAAATCAGATTTTTTAGATCTAACTTTTTAGGACGGTTCATCCGACATTTTTCCGGAATTTTCCGGCTCTATCTTCAGTTTCTATCTTCAGTTCAGCAATTCATCCGCCAGCGTTCTCTTCGGCACATAGTGCACATCGTTCTCATCCCGGTAATAATTCGTATTCCCATCCTCCGGCACATCCACCAGATGAATCTCCTCCGCCGGTTTTCCAAACGCCACAATCAAAAGCGGCCGGATCTCCTCAGGCAGTCCAAGCACTTCCATTACCTCGCCCGCCTGAAAATTCCCGATCATACAGCCGCCAAGCCCCTGCTCCACAGCCGCAAGCAGCATCGTCTGCGCCACAATCCCGACATCCTTCTGATACCGGTTCAGATTCTCATCAATCCTCTTATCCTGGCAGATCACAACAAAACCCGTCGACCGTTTTCCCGGATGCGGCAAAACCATCTCCGGCAGCGCCCGCGCCCACTTTGTCAGTCCCTGCACCTTCTCCACTTCTTCCGGCTCCCACGCCAGAAAATACTTCAACGGCTGCTTATTCACACTCGAAGGACAAAGCCGCGCGCAATCCACAAACCCTTCCAACGTCTCCCGCGAAATCCGCACCGACTCATCAAAACCACGATAACTCCTGTTCTTCAACACCAGATCCCTTAACATGTCCCATATCCTCCTGTCTCAAATTTACTTTCTACCACCCACTCTACCACACCTCCCCACCCCCCGCAATCACCTTTTTCATTTTCCCTCTTGACATACTTTGATATTCAAAGTATTATATATCTAGTTTTAAAAACCACATGCTAAAGTATTTTACATCACATATTTATTCTATTTATTCGTCACCAATAACCAGATCCAATGGCTGCCGCCGCGCCGTGGATGTTCCTCCAGGTGAGCGCATTTGCAGGAGGCCCGCAAACTCTTAGGCTATGGGATTTTGTGTTGCTTTCAAAAACGGCACTGTCTGAGCGCAGCGAGTTTGCCGTTTTCGAAAGCGCTTTTAGCAAAACTAGAGAAACACGCTTTGCGAGTTTCTCTAGTTATCGCGGCAGTCGCCAAGGTCTCGTGCGAGCACGGACTTTGGCTCGTTGCTCGCGTAAATTTCAGAGCCTTAGAGTTTCCCGGCCTCCGAAACCGCGCCCATCTGGAGGAACATCCACGGCGCGGCGGCAGCCACTGGATCGTCCGTTTATCAAAAAAGGAGAATTTATATGCTGCCAGAATTAAAAATAGGAAATTTAGTTGCCAAATACCCCATCATCCAAGGCGGAATGGGCGTCGGCATCAGCCTCTCATCCCTCGCCGGTGCCGTTGCCAAAGCCGGCGGAATCGGCGTCATCTCCGCTGCCAGCCCGGCTGGCGCGATCCGGAATTCGCGCGTGATCCCTTAAGCGCCAATCTCCGCGCCCTCGCCTTCCACATCCGCCGCGCCAAAGAAATTTCAAACGGCGGCATCATCGGCGTCAATATCATGTGCGCCCTGACCCACTACGAGGAATACGTCCGCTGCTGCATCGAAAACGGAGCCGATCTCATCATCTCCGGGGCCGGTCTCCCGACCGATCTGCCAAAATACACAAAGGGAAGCTCCATCAAGCTCGCCCCTATCGTTTCCCCTCCCCGGACTGCCAAGGTTCTTCTGAAGCTTTGGGACAATCACTATCACCGCGTTCCTGATCTCGTTGTCATCGAAGGTCCTGCAGCCGGAGGCCATCTCGGCTACTCCGCCGAAACCGTGGAAGAAACAGCACGGCGCGGCTACGATGACGAAATCCGGGAAATTCTGCAGATTGTACATGGCTACGAAGAAAAATATGCCTGTACCATCCCCGTCGTCTTTGCCGGAGGCGTCTACACCCATGAGGATATCCTTCACTATCTGTCGCTTGGCTGCGCAGGCGTCCAGATGGCTACCCGTTTCGTTGTCACGGAAGAATGCGATGCCGATCCCCGCTACAAACAGGCATACCTGAATGCAAAAAAAGAAGATATCACGATCATGCACAGTCCGGTCGGCATGCCGGGCCGCGCAATCCGCAATCCGTTTCTGACGGAACGCGAACAGGAACGGGAAAAAATCTCACACTGCTACCAGTGCCTCAAAAAATGCGACAAAGCCTCCATTCCCTACTGTATTACCACTGCCCTGACCCGCGCTGCCGATGGCGATACCGACAACGCTCTCCTTTTCTGCGGAGAAAATGCATGGCGTCTCGATCACATGACCACCGTGCCGGAGCTGATGGCGGAACTGGCCGGGGAATCCCTGCCGGACAGCAAAAAATAAAAAATTTAGTAGTGACTTTCCTTCCCAATAATGTTACAATCTTCTTTATGGTGTCAGCATAAAAAATCTTCAAGAACTGACCATAAACCCAAAATTTTTGTAACACACAAAAGGAAGGAACTCTATGAACAAACACAACAAATCCCGCAGCTCGTTTTCCGGCAAAATCGGTTACGTGCTGGCTGCAGCAGGCGCTTCCGTCGGACTTGGAAATATCTGGCGTTTTCCCTACCTCGCAGCAAAATACGGCGGAGGAATTTTCCTCCTCATTTATATCCTGCTGGCGCTCACCTTCGGCTACTCCATGATCGTTGCCGAGTCCGCCATCGGACGCATGACACGAAAAAGCCCGGTCGGCGCTTTCCAGTCGTTCGGCAAATCGAAATGGCTTTCCGCCGGGGGCTGGATCAACGCCATTATCCCGATTCTGATCGTTCCATACTACTCTGTCATCGGAGGATGGGTCATCAAATATCTGATCGAATACGTGAAGGGCAACAGTACCCTGCTCGCAGAGGACGGCTATTTTTCCGGCTTCATCTCAAACGGAGTTTCCACAGAGCTCTGTTTTGCCGTTTTCTGCCTTATTACGGTCGCCATCATCTACGCCGGTGTGCGAAACGGCATTGAACGCGTTTCCAAGGTGATGATGCCGATTCTGATCGTCCTTTCCGTTATCATTGCCGTTTATTCCGTAACAAGACCGGGCGCACTGGCAGGCGTGAAGTATTTCCTTGTTCCGAACCTCAAAAACTTTTCATGGATGTCCGTTGTTGCCGCCATGGGACAGATGTTCTACTCCCTCTCGATTGCGATGGGTATTCTGATCACCTTTGGCTCCTACATGAAAAAAGACACCTCGATCGAGGATTCCACACGCAACGTCGAAATCTTTGACACTGCCATTGCGATCATGGCAGGCCTGATGATCATTCCTGCCGTCTTTGCCTTCTCCGGCGGAAATCCGGATACCCTGCAGGCAGGACCTTCCCTGATGTTTATCACCATCCCGAAGGTATTCGCCAATATGGGCTTTGGCACTGTGATCGGTATTCTGTTTTTCCTTCTGGTGCTGTTTGCCGCACTGACCAGCTCCATCGCACTGACAGAAAGCGCCGTTTCCACATTTGAGGATGAGCTCGGCTGGGGCCGTAAAAAATCGACCGTTCTGATCGGCGTTATCATGATTGCGCTCGGAACGCTCTCCTGCCTTGGCTACGGACCGCTTTCCTCCGTCACCATTCTTGGCATGCAGTTCCTGGATTTCTTCGACTTCCTGACGAACTCCGTGATGATGCCAATTGCTGCCATTGCCACCTGTCTTCTCGTTTCGAGAGTCATCGGTGTGGCAAAAATCGAGGAAGAAATCATCCACGGTGAGAGCCGCTTCCGCAGAAAGAAAATCTTTCTTGTCATGATCCAGTATCTCTGCCCGGTGTTTGCACTGATCATTCTGTTCAGTTCCGTGGCAAATGCATTCGGCTGGATCACCATGTAATGAATCTGTAAACGATGAAAAAAGATTGTTTTCGAAACACGATCACGATTTCGAAAACAATCTTTTTTTATCCAAATCTGTCACACCAGCATCAGGAATCCGTCAGCAGCAGAATATCTTCCTCCTTCAGATACAGCTCCTTTGGAATCCCCATTTCCGAGCTCCAGTCTGTTTTTGCGATATTCCACTGCAGCCAGCTGCATTCGGCATTCTTCCGGAACGAAATGTTCCATTCAAACGGATCTTCCCAGATTTCGGATTCGTTGACCGGAAATACATTTTCCTCACCCGGCCTTTCTACTGTGGCCAGAAAATGTGCCCGGATGCCGACTGCGCGGATATCGTCTGCAATTTCCCGCTCCTTTACGTGCAGCGTTACGCCCCAGTCCACGGCCCGCAGCGTGTGCGCATCCACCCGCTCGGCCGCCGAAATGTTCTTGCAGCCCGACAAAATTGCCGCTGTGCGCGTCTTCGGATTCTGGAAAAATTCCTTCAGCGGTTCCATGACTTCCATCTTTCCCCGGTTCATACAGCTGACCGTATCGCAGAGGCGGTACACCTCATCGCGGTTGTGTGATACGAAGATGACCGGTTTTCCGGCCTCCTTCAGATGTTTGTACATCTCCTGCTCCAACTGCCATTTCAGGTAGGTATCGAGCGCTGAAAACGGCTCGTCGAGCAGAATCAGTTCCGGCTCTGCTGCGAGCATCCGTGCCATCGCGACGCGCTGTTTCTGTCCGCCGGAAAGCTGTCCCGGGATCTTTTTCTCCAGCCCTTCCAGCTGAAACTGGCGGATCAACGATTCCGTCCGGCTCCGGTCCGGCCGTTTTCCCATGCCTGCCTCAATATTCTGCACAACATTCATATGCGGAAACAGGGCGTAATCCTGGAACATATAACCGACTTTCCGCTTCTGCGGCGGCAGATTGATTTTTTTCTCCGAATCAAACAGCACCTTGCCGTCAAGGACAATCCGCCCTTCATCCGGCTTTTCGATTCCGGCGATGCACTTTAAGGTCATGCTTTTTCCACAGCCCGACGCGCCGAGAATCGCAAAAATCTCCCGCTCCGCCCGGAACTGCATATGCATAAAAAATCCGTCCAGCTTTTTCGTAATATCTACTTCAAGCGCCATTCTTTATCCTCTACCACTGTTTCTGATTTTTCTTTCTCCGGTTGCCCAGAAGGTTCATCGCTGTCATCGTAAGGAATCCGACGAGCAGTACGACAACAGACCAAAAACCCGCCGTTTTATAATCCCCGTCCTGAATCACCATTGCGATTTTCTGGGAAACGGTACCCGTCTTTCCCGGAATATTTCCGGCCAGCATCGACGTCGCACCGTACTCACCGAGCGCCCTTGCAAATGCCAGTACCGTACCGGAGAGCACGCCGGGACCTGCCGATGGGATGACCACTTTCCAGAAAATCTTCCACTCCGACATACCAAGCGTCCGCGCCGCATAGATCAGGTTCGTATCCACCTGCTCAAATGCCGCTCTCGTATTGCGGTACATCAGCGGAAACGCGATAATCGTTGCCGCCAGAATACAGCCAAGCCATGTCTGTACTGCCTTGATACTGAAATTCTCATACAGTGCAGCACCAAACGGACGGCGGAGGCTGAAAATCAGAAGCAGGAAAAAGCCTGCAACGGTCGGCGGCAGAATCATCGGAAGCGTCAGAAAGCCGTCAATTACGGCACGCGCGCCGGGACGCAGCTTCATCACCGCACGCGCGGCAAAAATACCAAAGAAAAAGGACAGAATCGTCGCCACAATACCGGTCTTGATCGAAATGACAAGCGGGCTCCAGTCCAGTGACTGTAAAAAATCCAGTATTTCCTGCATAACATTTCCTTTCTATCCACGGCAGCCCTGCATACCTGCATCACGCATCCTGCCCGGATTTTCTCTGATGCAAAACCACCGTCCGTAGAAACGAAATCTTTCTTTTTCGGACGGTGATTCCAAATCCCTGCTGTTTTTTGTGGGATCTTCTTTTTATTCTACCTCTGTATCAAAGTAATAATTCCGGAAGATGGCGGCTGCCTCATCAGAAGTCAGAAACTCTACAAAGTCTTTCGCTGCTGCCTGCTCGGTCTCATCTGCCTCTTTGTTGACAACCTGTGCGGCAGGGTAAATGACATTTCCGGTCAGATCATACGGAACCACCTGCAGAACCTTCAGACGGTCCTCCAGACCGTATGTATCAGAATAGTAGACCGTACCAACCTCGTTGGAACCTTCTGCCACTGCTGATGTAACGGCACCGACATTTGCACATTCATTGATCTCCACACCGCCAAGTGCCTCAGAAACCTGCTTGGTTGTGATTGCTGATACATCGTCTGCTTTTTCCAGGATGCCAGCCTTTACCAGAGCCTCTCTTGTATATTTTCCAACCGGAACGGAGCCGTCTGCCAGTGCGATGCTGGATGCTTTGTTCAGATCTTCCAATCCGGTAACCTGTGTATTGCTTCCCTCATAGGTCACAACGCAGACCTGATTGTTGACAATGTTGTGACGGGTTCCTTCTACCAGAAGCTCTTCGCCTTCCAGCTGATCCATCTGTTTTGCTGCAGCAGAGAAGAATACGTCACAGGATGCGCCCTCTTCGATCTGTGTCATCAGGGTTCCTGAACTGTCATAGCTTCCAACCAGTTTGACGTTCGGCTGGGTCCTATTGTACTCGCTGATCAGCGTCTCCATTACGGAGTTCAGGCTCTTTGCGGCAAATACGGTGACAGTGGTATCGTCAAATACTTCGCCGTCTGCTGTGCTCTCGGTGCTGGATGCGCTCTCTGCTTCCGAAGAAGCGCTGGATGCAGATGTGCTCTCTACCTTGGAGCTGCTCTTACTGGAAGAATCTGTGGAATTGGAAAATCCGCATGCGGCAAGAGAAAGTGCCATAGCTGCCATCAGAAGAATGGATACGGTTTTCGTTTTCATGATAATTGACTCCTCATTTTGTATATTTACGTATGAAGCGCCGGATGTGCACCTTTTCGTTTTCCGGTTTTTGCTGACCGGATCTGAATGAGCTGTGCGGCAATGCTGATTGCAATCTCCGCCGGCGTCTCGCTTCCGATCTCGATTCCGATCGGGGCATAGACACTGTCGAGCTGTTCTCCGGTAAAACCCTGCGCTTCCAGTTTTTCGCGCACATACTTTGTCTTTCTGCGGCTTCCCACCACACCGATGTACGACGCGCCGGTGCGAAGCGCAAACGCCTCGGCATCCGCATCGCACCGGTGGCCGCGTGTCACAATCACGAGATAATCATTTTTCCGGATCGAAAGAATCTCGTCCAGTTTCGTAAAATCCACCAGCATGGTCTGCCCGGCGTCCGGGAACAATGCTTTGTCCACATATTCCTCCCGGTCATCGAGTACGATACAGCAGAAATCCAGATGATGCAGCACCGGAACGAGTTCCTGGGCCAGATGGCCGCCGCCGAACAGATAAACCTTTCCGTCGTAGCAGAATTCCTCGGCGTAATACGTTTTCCCGTCCAGTTCCAGAATCCGGCAGTGGCCCGCTTTTTCCTGTGCCGCCGGAAGCATTTCCCACGCTTCTTTTTCCAGCACGCGGATACCGGTTCCGTCCAGCGCAAAAAAAATCCAGTAACTGCGGTACTGCTCCTGCGCCGCAAGTGCCTGCGCCAGACTTTCTGCTTCGCCGTGCGCTCCATTCATAAAATAGAAGCACACCTTCACTCTGCCGCCGCAGACCATGCCAAGCCCCTTCCCCTCTCCGGTTCCGAGATCGTATTCTCTGTATTCACTTTTCTTCTCCTGCACCAGCTCCTGCGCATGCAGAACCGCCTGATATTCCAGGTTTCCGCCGCCGATAGTTCCGAAAATCCGTCCTTCCCGGCCGACCAGCATATAGGCGCCCGTCGTGCGCGGAATGGAGCCGTCCCCTTCGGTGATAAAGGCAAGAACCGTGTCCTGTCCCTCTTCCAGCTGTGCAAGCAGTTTCCGGTAAAGTTCGTCCATGTTTCCTCTCCTTGTGTCTGATCTCTGGTCTACTTTTCCGTCACCAGTTCGATGGTGTCACCCTTTTGAATCGTGCCGCCGCGCAGCACCACCGCGAAAACGCCCTCCCGCGGCATGATGCATTCACCCATGCGTTTGAAAATCTCGCAGTGGCTGTGGCACTCCTTTCCGATCTGCGTCATCTCAAGCAGCGCATCCCCGCAGGAAAACCGCGTGCCGACCGGCAGATTCCGGAAATCATATCCTTCCACGATCAGGTTTTCCCCGAAGGCGCCGAGCGGAATATCCGCCCCTTTTGCACGGAAGGCTTCTATTTTTTCATACGACAAAAGGCTCACCTGGCGGTGCCAGTGCCCGGCGTGTGCATCGCCCTCGATGCCCCAGTCTTCCACCAGCTTCGCCGTTTCCACCTCGTGCTTTGCCGTTCCCCGTTTTTCACTGATACAGATTCCTATGATTTTTCCCATTTCTTTTGTTTCCTCTTCTTTTCGAACCGCCGTCATTTCATCCGCCGATACCGGACATCAGGTGGTGCTCTGTCATATCCTTCGGCCGCTCAAAGCAGTGTTCCATCGGCTTTTTTAAGATTGCCTGTGCCATCACATCCCGCAGATCCGCCGCCGTTCCGTTCTGCAGAACCTCCCGCAGATCCACGCCGTTCTCATAGCAGAGACAGAGCTTTAAAAAGCCGCGGCTTGTCAGCCGTATGCGGTTGCAGCTTCCGCAGAACTTTCCGTGGATCGCGCTGATAAAGCCGACGGGCATCGACAGCTTTTCGTACCGCACATAAGCCGCAGGACCATTTCCTTCTTTTTCCCGGTCCGGCGTGCACGCTCCGTACCACTGTTCCAGCTCTGTTTTCAGCGCCTCATTCGACGGACCCACGTACGATTTTCCGGCGCCCACCGGCATCACCTCGATGAACCGCACCGGGACTTTTTCCTGCTCTGCAAATTCAATCAGTTCCTGCGCATGCAGTTCTTTTCGATGCACCGCATTCAGCTTCACTAAAAGACCCGCCTCTTTGGCCGCGCAGATGCCCTGCTTTACCTGCTCCAGAGCATCGCGTCCGGTAAGCGCCGCAAACTCTGCCGCATCCACGGTATCCAGGCTCACATTCACACTGTCACAGCCGGCCGCCTTCAGATCCCTCGCACACGATGCCAGGCGCACGCCATTCGTCGTGATCCCAACGGATGCGGTGCCCGGCACTGCTTTTATTTTCTGCACCAGCTCCACGCACTCTTTTCTTACCAGCGGTTCCCCTCCGGTAATCCGGTAATGCGTGATGCCAAGCCCAGCCGCGGCGTGCACAATCTTCAGCATCTCTTCGACGGTAAGCGGTGGATTCTGTTCCGCCTGCTCCAGTGCACAGCCCGCCGCACTCTCCGGCATACAGTACCGGCATCTCAAATTGCACGCGTCCGTGATGGAAATCCGCAGGTAATCTATCGTTCTGTCATACTGATCCTTCATCGTTTATCTGCCTTTTCCAAAACCGCAGTTCGGGAAGGTGCAGACCTTGCAGTTCAGGCAGAGACCGCCCTCGCCAAGACCGGCCAGCTCCTCCGCTGTCACCTCATCATCTGCAATGAGGCGCGGCAGGACAAGATCGAAAATCGTCCGTTTCGAATACATGACGCATCCCGGCAGGCCGACGATCGGTGTTCCGTTTTCGGCATACGCCAGAAGGAACATGGCTCCCGGCAGCACCGGCGCGCCGTAGGAAACGATGCGTGCTCCGGTATTTTTGATCGCCAGCGGCGTCTTGTCGTCCGGATCCACACTCATTCCTCCGGTGCAGAAGACAAGATCGGCACCCGCTTCCATCGCGCGGCGGCATCCGTCTGTGATCTTCGATGCATCATCATCGTAAACCTCATGAAAGATCATCTCCGCGCCGAATTCTGCCAGCTTTTCCTGGATAACCGGTGTGAAGGTGTCCTCGATCCGATGGTAATACACTTCATTTCCCGTTGTCAGAACCGCAAATTTTTTCTTGTGGAACGGCTTTAAGGTCAGGATCGGCCCGTAGGAACAGACTGCCTGTGCCGTCTCCATCTTCTCTTTTTTGATGACGAGCGGAATAATTCTCGTTCCCGCCAGTTTGTCGCCTTTTTTCACGTATGTATCACCGTGGCGCGTCGCAATCATCATCTCGCCGAGGCTGTTTACTTTTTTCAGCTTCTCGCGGTCCACTTTCAAAAGGCCGTCGCAGTCCGCGATCAGTTCAATTTTTCCTTCTTTGACATCGGACGGATGCATGTGATCGTTTTTACACATATCGTAAAGAATCTGTGCCGCCTCATTTTCATGCAGCATTGTATCGTCCTTTTCCCAGATGTAAATGTTGTCCTTTCCGACACTTAACAGCACCGGGATATCTTCTTCTGTAATGATGTGGCCTTTGCGGAATACCGCATCTTTTGTCACACCTTTGATAATCTGTGTAATATCGTGGCAGAGCACCTGGCCTACCGCGTCTTCTGTTTTCATCAGTTTCATCTGAAACGCCTCACTTTTTCTATTTGAATCTATTCCAGTTCCCCGCAGATCACTTCCAGCACGCTTCCGGCGATGCACCGCGCCTTATCGGAAATCGTGAAGCAGTTCTGCAGTTCTTCTTTCCGCGGATCGATGTCCGCAATCTTAAATCCCTTCGTCACCGGATAGCCGTCGCGGATCAGCCCGCGCAGCAGACCGGAGAGAGATGCTTCCACAGGTACCGTCCCGTTTTCTGTCTCAATCTCTGCAATCACAGCCCTGGCTTCCACAATGTCTCCGATCGAAGCCACATTCCGCAGAATACCTTCCGCCTGTGCATGCATCACACGCTCTTTTCCGTACCCGCCGATGATGCCCGGAATGCCAGTGTTCGGAACCGCGCTTCCGCTTCGGATCACGCGTCCAAGATTATGACCGCGCTTCGTCTCAATTACAACATCCACATCTTCTCCTGCCGTAAAGCCCGGTCCGAGGGCAATCACAAGCGGCGCCATCTCTTTTGTCGTCCCGAGATTTTTCTTCGCCAGAATCGCATCGACCACGACGGCCGGGCGAAGTGCTGCAATGCTTAGTCCCGCCGGATCCACGAGCACCGGAACACCATCTTTCTTCCAGATCCGCTCCATTTCCTGTTCCAGAAGTTCTTTTCGGTTCTTTTTCTCTGCGAGATCCACGTCCATGCGCACGGCTTCCACGTCCTCTACCCTGGCGCTGCCGGCATATACCGCTTCGCTCAAAGCCACCTGCCGCCGGATCGCCGCCGGGTGCTCTGCTTCCAGAACCAGCAGACGAAAGCCCGCTTTTTTCAGACGATGGATCGTACCGGTTGCAAGATCTCCTGCTCCCCGTACCACGATCAGATCTTTCTTTTTCATCTTCGCTGTCTTCCTTCTTTCGTTTCAGCAGCCGCCGTTTTCTTCCGTCTTCCGCGGTCTGCCTCGTTATTCTCGTGCGAGAATAACGCTTTTTCCATTAATAAAAATACAGGAAAGGACCCGTTTTGTCAACGTGTCCCCGTAAAAAATGTTATTTTTCTTCTGTTCCAAACCACTTCTGAAACGACGCATCGGCGCCTGCGCGGACTTCTTGTTCAAACTTCCGGTACCGCTTCAGGAATTCTTTTCCCTCCGGGGTCAGTACCGTCTGGCCGCCGTTGCTGCCGCCCCGGTTGCCCTGTACCAGCGGGATGCCGAGATCCTCCTCGGCGCGCTTTAAGATTTTCCATCCCTTCGAGTACGCCATCTGCATGCATTTGCAGCCCTTCAAAAGGGAGCCGGTTGCTTCCACATGCTCCATCAGCTCCGCCACACCGGGACCGAAGGCATGATCCGTCCGGCTGACGCGCAGCCGCATGTCGTACCGCAGCTTCTGTCGTAATGTTTCTTCTTTTTCTTCCATTTCCACCTCACACCTCTACAACAGCACACGGTACTCCGCCTCATAGGCAAGTCCCGCCGTCTGAAGTGCCGCAAGGATTTCTTTTCCCTCTTCCGGCGCTGCTTTCCAGGAAAGGCCGCAGCCCGCCGTAATTTCCCGCGGAACGGGGATCATCCTTCCCGGCAGGCCGTGCGCTCTCGCATACTGCTCCATCTGCATCGCCTGCGTTGTCCCCGCAAACGTCAGAATCCAGGTTTCTTTTCGCTGTCTCATATCGTTTCTTCCTTTTTCCAGCTTCTTTTGTATCCCAGATGCCGGCTGCCGCCTCTCTCACTGCTGCATTTCTTCTTCGGCAAACTCCCGCAGAGCCTGCGCGGCAATCCGGACTTCTTCTTCCGTCAGTACATGGGAAAAGCTGAACCTCACGGCTCCCTGCTCCCGTGTCCCGAGTGCTTCGTGCATCAGCGGCGCGCAGTGTGCCCCGCTTCGGACTGCAATACCATAGTTCTCATACAGCCAGTCGCTGACATATCCCGAATCATAGGAGCCGATGTTTAATGCCGCCGTTGGTACCCGCTGCTGCAGATCGTCTGTTCCATATAAAGTAAGTCCCGGGATTCCCTGAATTTCCTCCAGAAAGAGATGCATCAGCTCCCTCTCTCTTTTGTAAATCATTTCAATCCCCGTCTTCTCCAGATATTCCAGCGCTCCCAGAAGTCCCGCAATTCCGTGGACATTTAAAGTTCCCGCTTCCAGATGCTCCGGCATCGCCGCAGGCTGTTCTTTTTCATAGCTTCGGATTCCACTTCCGCCCATTTTGAGCGGCCGGATCGAAAGTTCGGGACGAACGTAGATTCCGCCGGTTCCCTGCGGCCCTAATAGTCCCTTGTGGCCGGAAAAACAGAGCACGTCGATCCCGCTTTTCTGTACATCAATCGGCAGAATCCCCGCTGTCTGCGCCGCATCGACGATCAGACGCAGGGAATGGCGTTCCGCAATTTCGCACACCCGCGCAAGATCCGTGATATTTCCGGTCAGGTTGGAGGCATGCGTGACGACAAACGCTTTCGTGTTTTTCCGCACTGCCGCTTCCATCTGATCATAATCGATCCTTCCAGATACATCCGCCGGAATCACGGAAAGCTCCAGTCCCTGTTTTTCCAGTGCATACAGCGGGCGCAGAACGGAATTATGCTCGCAGACTGTCGTGATCACATGATCCCCCGGCCCGAAGAGTCCGAAAATTGCCGTGTTCAGTGCCTCCGTATCGTTGCACGTAAATGCAATCCGCTCCGGACTCTCCGCGTGAAACAACTCTGCCAGCCGCATTCTCGTCTCAAAGACGATGCGGCCCGCATCCAGTGTCGCATCGTGTGCACCGCGGTCTGCATTTCCACAGCCGTGCAGTGCCTGGATCATACGCTCCTCTGCTTCTTTTGGATGCCACAGCGACGTTGCCGCCGAATCGAGGTAAATCATGGCTTAATCACGCGGTCTGCGCTGCTCATGCGCTCCACGATGTCATACATGTTGGTCACACTGCCGACCTGCAGCTTTTCGGTGATGCCGTAGAAGTTCAGGCATGTTCCACAGGTCAGAATTTCAACGCCGCGCGCTGCCAGATCTTTCAGATCCTCCAGGGACTCGGAACCCTCGCAGGTCAACTTTGCACCGCCGTTGTAGAACAGAATCGTATCCGGCAGCTCATCCTGCTGGGTCAGTGCATAAAGGAAGCTCTTCATCAGAATTTTACCCAGCTCCTCGGCTCCTTCGCCATATGGTCTGCAGAAAGAACGACGAGTTTTGTTTTCTTTGCCGCCGGTACGAGGCATACGGTTTTCTCTTCTGTTTCAGCCGGCTCTGTTTCTGATACGGTGAACTCCACATGATACTCTTTTTCTTTCTTCTCTTTTACCAGAAAGCCATATCCTTTCTGCTGCGCCATTTTTCCAGGTTCTGCACGGCGATTTCATTATCCACCAGAACCTCCACTTTTCCGCTTCCCGCAAGTTCTGCAATCGCATTTTTTGCCTTTACCAGCGGTACCGGGCACACATCACCCATTGCGTTTACTGTCTTTTTCTCCATCTCTGCCATTTTTCATCCTCCCTGCCTTACCATTTCCTGCTCTGTGTCACATAAATTTCGGTTCCTGCCGGCTCTGTGATTTTTCCAACGATTGCTGCCGGAATCCCCTGCTCCAGCAGTTTTCTCTGCACTTTTTCTGCATCCACGGCATCCACGGCCATCAGAAGCCCTCCCGATGTCTGCGGGTCAAACAGCACCTCCTGCATGCCGAACGGTATATCCTTAAAGGTCACATGCTGCTCCAGATGATTCCGGTTCCGCTGGCCTGCCGCAGTGATCAGAAACTCCTCCGCCGCTTCCACAGCCCCCTGGAACACCGGAATCTGATCCGCCCAGATATGGCAGGACACGCCCGACTCCATCATCTCATGCAGATGTCCTAGGAAACTAAAGCCCGTTACATCGGTACAGGCATGAATGTTATACTTCCGTGCCGTCTCCGAGGCGTACTTATTCAGCGTCATCATCGATTCCACTGCCTTTTGAAATCCCCCCGGGTTTTCCTCCCCGACGCGGTGCGCCGCACAGAGAATGCCGGTTCCGAGCGGTTTCGTCAGAATGAGCAGATCACCCACGCGGCCCGTATTGTTCTGCCAGATCCGGTCCGGATGCACGGTTCCCGTGACAGAAAGGCCGTATTTTACACTGTCATCCGCAATCGAATGACCGCCGGAGAGCGATCCGCCCGCCTCCTGCACCTTTTCCGCGCCGCCGCGCATGATTTCTCCGAGGACATTCAGATCCATCTGTTCCGGAAAGCAGACGATATTCAGGCTGTCCGCACCTCTCCGCCCATCGCATAGATGTCGCTTAAGGCATTCGCCGCCGCAATTTTTCCAAACGTGTACGGATCCTCCACCACCGGCGGAAAGAAATCCAGCGTCTGGACCATCGCAAGGTCGTCCGTCAGCCGGTAGACAGATGCATCGTCTTTGCTGTCATAGCCCACCAGCAGATTCGGATCCTTTTCCCCTTTCGGCAGCTTCTCCAAAATATGTTCGAGCACGCCTGCCCCGAGCTTTGCCGTACAGCCGCCGCTCTTACAGAAAATAATTTTTTCTTCTTCCATCGTTACCTGTTCCCTCTTTTTTCAGCTTCTTCCGCACTCTCCGTCCGTTCCGCGCAGAAGTCCCAACGCATGCGGCAGGGTATCAAGTACAAATCCAAGACTCTCTTCCACCGCCTTCGGGCTTCCCGGCAGATTGATAATCAGCGTCCGATGACGGATTGCACTCACTGCCCGGCTCAGCATCGCCCGTTTTGTGATCGCCATGCTGCCCGCGCGGATCGCCTCCGCAATACCGGGTGCCACACGGCCGGATACCGCCAGAGTTGCCTCCGGTGTCACATCCCGCATGGAAAATCCCGTACCGCCTGTCGTGAGGACAAGATCGCACTGCTCCAGATCGGCAAGCCGGATCAGTTCCTCCTCGATCATCGCCCGCTCATCCGGCAGAAGGCGCATCGAAACGACCTCATACTGCTCCGCCGGAAGCAGCTCTTTGATCTTTGGGCCGCTCTTATCCTCGCGCTCGCCCTGATAGCCTTTGTCACTTAACGTTACAATTCCCACCCGGAAAACCGGGAAATCTTTCTTTTCTGCCATGCTTTATTTTTCCTCTTTCTGATAGATATAATGACCGCTCTTTCCGCCGTCCTTTTCCAGAATGTGGATATCACGAATCACCATGCCGCGGTCCATCGCCTTGCACATATCGTAGATCGTGAGCAGCGCTGTGGAAACACCAGTCAGCGCCTCCATCTCCACGCCGGTCTTTCCGACACATGATGTGGTGCACACGGCCGTAATAGAATTTGTATTCTCGTCCGTGGTAAATGTCACTTCGCAGTTCGTCAGCGGCACAATGTGGCACAGCGGAATCAACTCCGCATTCTTCTTCGCCCCCATGATGCCTGCCAGCCGTGCAACGCCGAGCACATCGCCTTTTTTCGCCGTATGGTCCCGCACGGCTGCAAATACCTCCGGGCTTACCTGTATGGTTCCCGTCGCCGATGCTGCCCGGTACGTGTCCGGCTTCTCATGGACATCGACCATGACGGCGCTTCCGTCTTTCTTAAAATGGGTAAATTCCGCCATCTGTCTCCTCCGTTCTATTTCCGTTTTATTCTCCGGGTTCCCACTCTTCTTCCGCTTCACGCACGGGAAGCTCTGCTCTCCCATACCAGGGATTCGTGTTCTCACCGCTTTGTCTTCCGTTTCCTGTCGCGCACGTAACCAGAACATGCTCGATCCCCTGCCTGCGCAGCAGCTCCACAAGTTTCTCTGCGGCCGCCCGGTGTTCTTTTTCCTCATACTGGTGCAGTACCGCATAAAACGTTCTGCCTTTCAAATCCTTCTGCTGTCCCTGTTCCGATGCGATCAGCCGTGCCAGATCTTCTTCCGTGATATGGTGTTCCATCGTACAGCCAAGCAGTTCCGCCGCCCGTTCTGCCCGAAAGCAGCCCTTGCCAAGCGGCTGTCCCAGTGCCGAAAGACCTGTCACACCAATCACAAGATCTGAAGAGGAAAGCAGCGCCGGTTCATGTTCCGCCGGTGCCTTGCACGGCAGGTGCCTCGCGCCGTCCGCCTCGATCAGCGTCAGATCGGCCTTTTTGCGTGCCGCTTCAAATAGTTCCGTTTCCGGCATGGAAAGCTTTTCCGTATCCCGGCAGGCACTCCCGATAATCGCTGCGCGGCCTGTGCGAAATTTTCTTTCGACCGCTTCCAGACTCTGGTCATGCCATTCCTTCGGCGGACGGTAAATGTGCGTCGAAGTTGTCACCAGTACCTTCTGATCGTTTTTTACGCAAAAGCCTGCCATCTCGTACAGCAGCGTCGTTTTTCCGCCGCCGCCGATGATAGAAACTACATAGTTCTTTTCCTTTAAAAAGGGGAACGCCGTTCCCATTCCTACCGGCTCCAGCTTCTGTTTTTCTGTTTTCTGCCAGATTCGAAGCATCTCCTCTGCCCCCTTCTGCCGTCTTTCTTTCTCACTCTACCATACTCATTTTGGGCTGTCAAATTTTACTCGCGCCGTAAAAACTTGAAAAAAGAACTGCCCCGATCGGGCATCCCCATCAGAGCAGTTCTTCTATTCTTACTGAACGTGTACGGTAAGCACCGCTGCATTTGATCTGTTTCCATCGCTGTCCGTCACATGATACGTCAGCGTGTAATCTCCCGGCACTGCAGTATCCACATCGCCGTCGATCTCAATCTGGTTAAAGAGTGACTCCTGGCTGTCTGCATCATCGGTCATCTCTTTGATATAGCTGGTTTTGTCCAGATCGTTTCCGGCTTCCACTGTTACTTCATACGTATTCAGGTACAGTTTTGGGCTTTCCGCCGGCAGTGCTTCGATTTCCATCTGCGCATCTGTCTCATTTTTTGTGCCCTCTGTGTCATTCTGCTGCGGCTCCTCTGTTGCCGGTGCAGACTCATCTGCCGCCCCACTGTTATCCGTTTCCTGCGTAGCCTCATTTTCCGCCGGGGTATCTTCCGCTGCAGCTTTATAATTCACGCGGCGTGTTGCTTTTGATACATTATTGTGACTGTCCTTTGCCGCATAGACAACCGATGCACTGGTATGGTCATCGTTCGGGAAAATGTTTTCAATCATCAGCGAATCTGTCACATCTCCGTCTTTCTCATCCGTTGCAGTAACGCCTTCCAGCAAAGGCGCTGTATCACTGCCTTCCTCATACGTTACATCCCCATCAGCTGGAAGCTCGATTTCCGGGCCTTTTCGGTCGTCCGTCACTACGACAGCTGCTGTACCGGCTCCTAGCGCCACGCACAGGACAATCAAACCTGCAACAATCCCTTTTTTCATGGCAGTTAATCGTCCTCCTCCTGGCCGTAATCTCCATATTTGTACTGACCGTATTTTCCGTATTTACCATACGCCTGTTTCTGCATATCCACCTTGTTCAGGACAACGCCAAGCAGCGGGCAGTTACTTCTCTCGAGCTGGCTCTTTACTTCCTGTGCAAAACGATAGCTGATCACACCGGACTCAATGACCATGATTGAACCATCACAGATTTCTGCAACGATTGCACTGTCGATAACACTTCCAAGCGGAGGAGTATCCACAATCACATAATCGTAAACTTTACGAAGTGCATTTAAAAGACTTCGGAAGTTCTTTCCCCCCAGAAGCTCTGCCGGATTCGGCGGAAACGGGCCGGAATAAATCATGTAAAAGTTCTTTACATTGGTAGAACAGATGACATCCTCCAGAGTTGCCTGACCGGACAGGAAGTGTGCCAGTCCGCGAACAGATTTCTGTGTTTTCGTTCTTCCAAGAAGAACCGATTTCCGAAGATCGGCATCGATCAAAATCACTCTTTTTCCGCTCTCTGCAAGAGAAATGCCGAGCTGCATAGAAACACTGCTCTTTCCCTCATTTGGTGTACAGCTTGTAACCGCGATTACTTTCTTATCTTCTCCGCAGAACTGAAGGTTGGTCCGAAGAGATTTGTAGGCTTCCACAATCTGATAGCCTGATTTTTCCTGTTTTACTACTACCTGATTCACGTTCCGTATCCTCCCTTATTTCTTTCTTCCACGGCCGTTTTTGTTTTTCTTCTTGCTCTTTTTCTGTCCTTCTGCAAGAGGAATTATGCCGAGTGTACTGACACCCAGATAACGTTCTACATCTTCGGAGGTCTGGATGGTGTCATTTGTCAGATAAACAATAATGATGATGACAATCGCGATAAATGCCCCTGCTATTGCACCGATCAGCCCGTTTTTCTTAATACTTGGGCTTACCGGCTCATCTGGAATATTCGCCTCATCTACCACATTTACAGCTTCTGTGTTCATAACGTTCTGAATATGATCTGCTGCTGCTACACGGATTGCATCCGCCATCTGGCTTGCTACATACGGATCTTCGTCTTTTACTGTAATCGAAAGGATACGCGTATCGTTCTGTGTAGTAACAGTAATTTTGTTCAAAAACTCCTCATAGGTAAGATCCAGATTTAACTGTGCAATAACGGTTTCAACAACCTGACGGCTCTGAATCAGCTCCGCATAGTCTTTGGTTAAAAGAGAACTTGCCTGCAGATCTCCACTTGTTACAGTACTGCTGCTGTCCTGTTTTGACAGTACATACATTTTTGTCGTCGATTCATACTGCGGCTTCATAAATACTTTGCTGACCAGTACCATCAGAAGGCCAAGTGCCAATGCAGCTAAAATCACATAGCCAATTTTGCTCCAGAGCACACGAAGCAGTTCCAGTAAATCGATTTCAATTTCATCCTGATTCTGTTGATTCGTTTCCATCTTCTTCTCCTGACTTTTTTTAGATTTCTCCGGCATCCCTCAAGATTTCCATCGGATTATCGTGGAAAATCCTTTCGGCATATGCCTCTCCCATTTTTTTTGAAACATAGGCAGCGCCTGCTCCTATGTTGGGAATACGTGTTTTTGTGTTGTGGGAATCGCTGCCGACAAAACCGAGCAGATCTTCCTTCATCAGTTTTCTGCAGTAGCGTTTTGCCCCCCACGTATACTTTCCAAGTATACTTTCCACATTCACCTGCAGTCTTGCGCCCATATCCACCAGATCGCTGGAAAATCCGACGCTCTTTACCGTTGCCTGATAGCGCTCCACATGCGCGATAATCGGTTCGTAACCGCAGGACAGTACATTGTAGACTCTCTCACGGATATGCTGTGCGGAATCTCCCTCGGAAAATTCCAACAGAACATAGGATGAACCGGCCATGGTCACATATTTCCGTTTTTCCAGGATATCCTGAAGATCCATGTTCGAGTGAAGTTCACACCCGAGATAAAGCGACATATCCGGATATTCCTTTTTTGCCGCTTCCTGCAGTTTCAGAAACTGCTCATGTACCTTTTTTGCCGGTGTTTCAAACATCCGCCGCCGATAATGCGGTGTGATGATAATCTTCCTGACCCCGTCCTCGTGCTGCATTTTCAGCATCGCCAGCGACTCTTCCAGGTCAGCTGCACCGTCGTCTACCCCCGGGACCATATGGCAGTGTACATCAAATAATTCCTTCATACCTTATCCCTCTTTTTGTGTTCTTTCTTCAAGTCACGCATACTTAGACATTCTACTTTAGTATACATCCTTTTGTGATCTCTGGCAATACAAAAAACATACTCTGTATTTATTTTTTAACATTTTTGTCAAACTTGCCTAAAATGAGGTATAAAAAAGAGACCTCCATTTTCATGTCGGCCTCTCCCGTTATTTTCTGCAGATGAAAACCCCTGCCTCTTTTGTGATCGCAATTCCGCCGTGTTTCTGAATTTTCTTTTCCAGAAATTCTTTGAATTCCCGCTGTCTCGGATACAGATACTCATTCTGATTTCCATGGCAGGAAAGGATATAGTCCAGAAGCGGCTCCGGCCGGTCGACCCAGAGACTGTCCTCGTAGATTCTTTTCTCTACGCTGCCAAAATAAGGCTTTAACTGCTTTTCTCCGTGATCCAGACCAAAAATAGTATACAGCGCCACCTCCGAAAGATTGATCTGCGGATCAAACTCCTGTACCAGATCGGTAATCTCTTTCATATGGCCTTTTCCATACGTACTGCAGTAGAACACGCCGTCATCTGAAAGCACACGGCTGATTTCCTGCAGACCGCGGGACAGATTCTGGACATAGAACAAAACATGATTTGCAATAATCCGGTCGTATTCCGCATCCGGAAACGGAAGCTTCTGGCAGTCCAGTGTCCGGAAATCAAAACAGGATGCCTTTTTTTCTCCCAGATTTTCCGCCGCATCCCGGATCATGCCGTCCGACAGGTCAGACAGACAGATATACTTTCCTTTCAGCACGGATGGCTCCGCTTTTTTCCAGAGCTGCCCGTTTCCGCAGCCGATCTCCAGAATCCGGCGTGCACCGTCAAAATCCATCTGTTCCAGAAGCCACGGGAACCATCCCTTTTTATTTTGGGAATACTGCTCGTGCAGCGAAATACGGATATTCAGGTTTTCTCCGTTTTTGTACTGCTCCACCAGCGTCTTTTCCATATCGGTCAGATGAATCAGGTTCAAAATGCCGGTCCAGTCGATCTGGTTCGTCTCCTCCAGAATCTGTGTCGTATTCTGCAGCGCCTTTTCCATCTGCTCCAGATTTTCCATCTTCTTGTGCACAAGTCCGATCTGCATTTTCAATGATTTCAGAATATCCGCACTCGTATCGTGAATCGTCATATTTCCGATCTCATTCAGGGAAAATCCGAGATATTTCAGCGATAAAATTTTCTGCAGCTTCAGAAAATCCTCATCCGAATACATCCGATAACCGGATTCGTTAATAAAGCTCGGCTTCAGCAGCCCTTTTTTGTCGTAATAGCGAATTGTCCGAATGGTCACATGGGCCATCCGGGCAAATTCACCAGTGGTATAATATTGATCCATATCCACCACTCCTTCGCAAAAGCCGCTTTTTTGCGGCCTTTGCATTTCACTTTTCTCTCTTACAGACGGTCTTTGTACATCTCAGCGAAGTAGTTCTGATACTCACCGCTGATGATGTGTTTCCACCAGTCTTCATTGTCCAGATACCACTGGATTGTCTGTGCAATTCCGGTATCGAAATTGTATTTTGGTTTCCATCCAAGCTCAGTCTCGATCTTGGTCGGGTCGATTGCATATCTTCTGTCATGGCCCGGGCGGTCTTTTACGTATTTGATCAGAGATTCCGGTTTGTCCAGAGCTTTCAGGATGGTCTGTACTACCTGAAGGTTTGTTCTCTCGTTGTGTCCGCCAATGTTGTAAACCTCGCCTACTTTACCTTTATGGATAATCAGGTCGATTGCTTCGCAATGGTCGGATACGTGCAGCCAGTCTCTGACATTCTCACCGTTTCCGTATACCGGAAGCTCTTCGTCTGCCAGTGCGCGGCTGATCATAAGCGGAATCAGCTTCTCCGGGAAGTGATACGGGCCGTAGTTGTTAGAGCATCTGGAAACGGTAACCGGGGTACCGAAGGTTCTGTGGTAAGCCAGTACAAACAGGTCTGCGCTTGCTTTGGATGCAGAGTACGGGCTGGAGGTGTGGATCGGGGTATTCTCTGTAAAGAACAGGTCCGGGCGATCCAGCGGAAGGTCTCCGTAAACCTCATCGGTAGATACCTGATGATATCTCTTTACGCCGAATTTTCTGGAAGCATCCAGCAGTACACGGGTTCCCATTACGTTGGTCTGAACAAAGATGCCCGGATCCTCGATGGAACGGTCTACATGGCTCTCTGCTGCGAAATTGACAACAACGTCAAATTTCTCTTTTTCAAACAGATCCATGATGAAAGCTTCGTCTGCGATATCACCTTTTACAAATTTGTAGTTCGGTTTGTCCTCAACCGGTTTCAGAGTCTCCAGGTTTCCTGCGTAGGTCAGCAGGTCCAGGTTTACGATCTGATAGTCCGGGTATTTGTTTACCATGTGATGTACGAAGTTTCCGCCGATAAATCCGGCTCCGCCTGTTACTAATACTTTCATGCTTTTTCTCCTTTTTGGTGTGTTTATCGTCTCAGTTTTATGTCAATTCAACTTGTTGTACCCTCACTATAATGGGTGACGTTGCGTCATGGTCAAGAGGAGAATGAAAAAAGTTTGTGAAAATCTTGTTTTTTCCCCTCCTACCTGTCTATCTTAAAATTTTTACGGCGATTCTCGTAATATACTGTTCCATTTCCTGACTGGTCAGCGCGTCCACCATATATTCCTCATAAAAGCGGTCATCCAGCAAAAGTTTCTGTTCCGTGGCATATCGGAACAGCTTCCGGTACGCCGCTTCAATTCCCTGCCATGGTCCTTTATAATAATAGCAAAGATACTCTCCCTCCGGCCGAACCGTGTATCGCACTTTCGCCGGCACACGATCAAAAATCAGATAGAAATCACGGTAATCCAGAAAATTCCCCGTTTCCAGTGTTTCCCGTTTCTGAACAAACCCCACATTATACGAACTTCGATTTCCGTATTGCCCGCAGTAAGCATAGAGCTCTCCGATTTTCTGATTGACTGCCAGATTATCCGCTGACTCGCTGTGGTTTGTGACAAGATACTGCAATGGAAGGGTATGGATCCCCACAGGACAGAAGGGATCTTTTTCAAACGCCTCACGGCATTCCGCCGATGCCTGTGCCAGAAACCGCTTCTTTTCCCCAATCCAGCGCTGCATCTCGCGGAGCCGCTGCATTTTTTCGCGCACCACCTTCTCCTCCTGTTCCAGCAGTACTCCGAATTTTTCAGGACTTCGCTGTTCCAGATAATTTCGAATCTCTGCCAGCGGCATGCCCAGCTCCCGCAGCATTCCGATCACATCAAACGTTTCCATCTGATCCATCGCATAATACCGGTAGCCGTTTGTCCCTCTTCTTTTTGGTACGAACAGCCCAATCTCATCATAATGGAAGAGCGTTTCCTTTGTCGTGCCTACCAGCGCTGCAAATCGCCCCGCGCTTAAATACTCCTGTTTTCCCATTTCTGACTCCTTTTCCTGAATATGTGCTCTCGGAATTTTTCCTGTTTTTCACCTTTTTTGCACTTGACTATAGGGTTACCCTATCCTTTATAATAGCAAACGATTCAAATTTTCACAAGAAATCTTTCCCATCTAAAGCGTGTCTGAAAAAGGCTTTTCACACATAAAAAGGAGGTTTTTGATTATGAGCCAGTCACTCGCCAAGGATTTCAACTTCCGCTCTCTGCTGAAGTTTGCGTTTCCATCGATCATCATGATGATCTTTATGTCTCTCTACAGTATTGTGGATGGCTTTTTCATCGCACAGTACGTGGACAGCATGGCGCTTTCCGCCGCCAATATCGTCTATCCTGCCGTCAGCATTCTTCTTGCCGTCGGCATCATGTTCGGTACCGGAGGCAGCGCCGTTGTCGCCGCAAAGATCGGACAGGGAAAACAGGAGGAAGCCAACCGTAACTTTTCGGCCCTTACCCTTACCACACTGATCATCGGTATTCTGGGCGCAGTGCTCGGCAACCTGTTTTGCCGTCAGATCTGCAGTCTGCTCGGTGCAACGCCGGTGCTGATGGATTACGGTATCGCCTATCTGCGGACGATCCTTTCCTTTGCCCCTGTCTGTCTTCTCCAGGCGCTGTTCCAGTCCTTCTTTGTAACGGCAGGACGCCCGGGACTCGGACTTTCCCTTACGGTGTCCGCCGGCATTACCAACATGATTCTGGACTATCTGTTTGTCGTTCCGCTCCATCTCGGTGTTGCGGGAGCGGCCCTTGCCACCGGCCTTGGCCAGTGTATCCCGGTCGTTGCCGGCATTTTATACTTTACCTTTGCCCGTAAAGGCCTTCGTTTCACCCGGCCGGAATTTTCCAAAGGCCTGCTCTCCACAAGCTGCTTCAACGGTTCCTCCGAGATGGTCAGCAATCTTTCCGCAGCCGTTGTCACTTACCTTTTCAACATGCTGATGCTGAAATTTGAGGGCGAAATCGGTGTTGCCGCCATCACGGCGATTCTGTACGGACAGTTTCTCTTTGTTGCGCTGTACCTCGGCTACAGTATCGGCGTTGCACCTGTGTTCAGCTTCAACTACGGCAGCCGGAACAAACAGCGGCTGATCCGGCTTTACCGCATCAGTATCCGTTTCGTTGTGGTAAGCTCTGTGATCATTGCACTTGTGGCTGCCTTCGGTTCTCCTGTTATTTCCGCTGTTTTCATGCAGAAAGGCACCTATGGCTTTGAACTGACCCGCCACGGTGGTTACCTGTTCTCCATCGCCTATCTGTTCTGCGGTACGAATATCGTCGCCTCCGGCATTTTTACGGCACTGTCAGACGGAAAGACCTCTGCTTTGATTTCCTTTTTGCGAACCTCGTCTTTATCGTTCTCTCCGCGCTGCTTCTGCCGCTCGTGCTTGGCACCAACGGTGTGTGGCTGTCAATTCCGGTCGCTGAGTTTCTGACGCTGTTCATCTCCGTGCCGAGCTGTCCCGCTATTTCAAGGATCCGAAAGTCGCACCGGAGACGCAAACGAGTCCCAACTGATCTTACCGACTTCGCTGATTCTCAAAACCCCGCACAGGGATCCGTTGTTTTCACAGGATCCGCTGTGCGGGGTTTCTCTTTTACTACCACTTTTTCCCCGGGCAGTCCCGCAGTGCAATCGCTGCCCGCATCTCCACGTAGCAGCCGCACATGCGGCACATGCCGGACAGCAGCTTTTCACACTCCTTACAGATGGAAAGCCGCCGCTCGTATTCCTCCTCCGACGTTTTATCGTCCGCCGGAATTCTTGCAATATAATCATACATATTCTGAAAAAAGCCTGCCTCGTCCATCTCACGAAGCAGGCATTTTTTACAGATCCTGGTATTTCCGTCCATCAAACTCCTCCGGAACCGAATCTTTTTTCATCCCAGATATCTTCTGGTTTTTATGGTTTCCCTATTTTACGGCGATATGAAGCACACTGCACGCCGGAATGGTAAAGGAAATTCCCTCTTTTGTTGCCTGCACACCGTCAAAGCCCTGAACGCCAACCGTCTCCGGCGCTTCAAAGGTGTTTTTATCCTGCATATGGCCGGTTACGATCTCGGCTTTGATCTCGCCGGCTTCTTTTCCAAGAAGTACCGCCTCTACCGGATATGCTTTCTCCAGATCCACATTCGTCATCGTAATATGAAGTACACCGTTGGCATCTACCGAAACAGATTCCGTCAGATTCGGAACCATGTATTCATCTTCCAGACCAACCTGCTCCGTTTCCAGAGAGCTTGCCAGAAGATCATTTTCCTGATGTACCTGATACAGATCGAAAACATGATACGTCGGAGTTTTGACCATCTTTTCCCCCTCGGTCAGGATCATCGACTGCAGAACATTGACCATCTGTGCGATATTTGCCATCTTGACGCGGTCGCTGTGTTTGTTGAAAAGATTCAGGTTGATACCTGCGACCAGTGCGTCACGCATGGTATTCTGCTGATACAGAAATCCCGGATTTGTTCCAGGCTCTACATCATACCAGGTACCCCACTCATCCACGATCATACCGACCTTTTTGTCCGGGTCATACTGATCCATAATGGCGCTGTGGCGGCGGATCAGCTCTTCCATGTACATCGTCTTTTTCATGGTCTTATACCAGTCTTTTTCCGCAAACTCCGTTGCACTTCCCTTGTGATCCCAGGTTTCCGGCACCGTATAGTAATGAAGCGACAGGCCATCCATCATGCCATGCTGCTGTGGGGAGATTCTGCGGAAGCATGCTTTCATCACTTCCTGCGTCCACTCATAATCATCCGAATTGGCGCCGCAGGCAATCTTCCGGATCTTTTTGTTTCCATCGTAATCACGCACAAAGGTCTGATATCTGCGGTACATATTTCCGTAGAATTCCGGATTCATATTTCCGCCGCAGCCCCAGTTCTCATTGCCGATGCCGAAGAAATCGACGGTCCACGGCTTTTCGTGGCCATTTTCCGCACGAGGTCTGCCATCGGAGATACCCCGTCAAATGTCATATATTCAACCCACTCCGACATCTCCTGCACAGTACCGCTTCCCATATTTCCGTTGATATAGGTTTCACATCCGATCTGATGGCAGAGCTCAAAAAATTCGTGGGTACCAAAGCTGTTGTCCTCGACAACACCGCCCCAGTTGGTGTTGATCATTTTTTTGCGGCTTTCTTTCGGTCCGATACCGTCTTTCCAGTGATATTCATCTGCAAAACATCCGCCCGGCCAGCGCAGTACCGGAACTTTGATATTTTTCAGTGCTTCAACAACATCGGTACGCATTCCGTTCACGTTCGGAATATCGGAATTTTCTCCTACATAGAGTCCTTCATAAATACATCTTCCCAGATGCTCCGAAAACTGTCCCTGGATTTCCTTATTGATTTTTGAAAGCTTTCTGTTCGCATCAATTACTAACTTAGCCATAACTTGTCCCCTTTCGAGATCTTAAATTTGGCTTTATTATAGGAGATGTATCTCACTTGTGTCAATGAGCGTACAAGTTGTTTCCCCATGATTTTTTCAAAAAGTGCGGCCGTCTGGCTGCTGACCAAAAGGCCGCTTGTTTTATTTTTCATTCTGCATACGAAAAAACCGCCCTGGTTTTCACCAGGACGGTTACCGTCCGTGCGTTAGAGGATTCGAACCCCCGACCTTTTGGTCCGTAGCCAAACGCTCTATCCAGCTGAGCTAAACGCACATTTCTTTGTCGCTTTAGAACTCTTTGTTTATCACTCGTTCCCGCTGACATCATGTATATTACACTATCCTAAGAGAAAAGTCAACACCTTTTTGAAAAAAATTTAAAATTTTTTCGAATAACAGTTTTTTGTGAAAATAAGGGCTTTTTCCCCTATTTCACAGTCCGCACCAGGTAGTCTTTCTTTCGCAGTTCCTCTTCAATCAGATCCAGGGTCTGCGCCGAGTCTGCCGATACGGTATGAAAATGTTCCCCTGATGTGATATTCTTCAGCGGCCGTGATTTTCCCTGCCGGATTTCTTCCATAAACAGTGCCACCTTATTTCGTGAACTGATATTAAGTTCCGCCCGCAGTTCTCCGTAAACCTCGTGACGCACAATCACATCCAGCACAACGCCGCCGAAATCCACGATTGTATTCAGCTCGTCCTGCATCTGCTCATCCGTGTGATTCACCTCAAAGACCCGCGTCTCTCTCACCGGGCTGCTGCAGATGTAGCCGCGGTTTGTCGCAATCACATCGTATCCGGCTGCGCGGATCAGGGCAATGTCCTGGACAATCACCTGACGGCTGACTTCACAGCTCTTCGCCAGCGCTGCACCGGAGACCGGCGTCTTACTGTTTGTTATTCTTTGAAGAATCTCTTCTCTTCGTTCCTTTCCACTCATCATAAAACAAGACCTCGCATTTCGTACACTTCCCTTATCTTATCACACTTTCCGCCGTTTCTACAATAGCAGGAAATCATTTTCCAAAAGCTTTGTCAAGGACTAAAACTTTATGAAATTTTCCGGGCTCTCGTATATTCGTCCCGCCAACTGCCAATCATGAACGTATAACAGTAACGAACGGTAACCATACGTTCCATGTTTCAGGAGGATGCATACCATGGCGATCAATAAAGTTGAACTGTGCGGAGTCAATACATCACGCCTTCCCGTACTGAATGCCGAAGAAAAGGAGACTCTGCTGAAAAAGGCCCGCGAAGGAGATGCTGCTGCCCGCGAACGCTACATTCAGGGCAATCTGCGCCTTGTCTTAAGCGTGATCAAGCGCTTCTCCAACAGCAGTGAAAACGCCGACGATCTCTTTCAGATCGGCTGTATCGGCCTGATTAAGGCGATTGATAACTTCGACACGACCTTAAACGTACGTTTCTCCACCTATGCCGTGCCGATGATCATCGGTGAAATCCGGCGGTATCTGCGTGACAACAATGCGATCCGCGTCAGCCGTTCCCTCAGGGATACTGCCTACCGCGCCATCTGCGCCCGCGAACTTTATCTCAAGCAGAACCAGAAAGAGCCTTCGATCGAGGAAATCGCCGCTGAAATCGGCATTGGAAAAGAGGATATCGTCTATGCCCTCGATGCAATCCAAAGCCCGATGAGTCTGTATGAGCCCGTCTACACGGAAGGCGGCGATACCCTGTATGTCATGGATCAGTTAAGTGATAAGAAAAATAAAGAAGAAAACTGGGTGCAGAACCTCGCCCTGCAGGACGCGGTCGCCCGTCTCAATGAGCGCGAACGCCAGATCATCCGCATGCGTTTCTATGAGGGCAGACCCAGATGGAGGTTGCCCGGGAAATCGGCATCTCGCAGGCGCAGGTCAGCCGGCTGGAAAAGTCCGCCCTGCGCTCTATGCGGAATTATCTCTCCGACGAGCGGTAACGCCCGCCGTTCACTGAATTTCTGCAAACTCCAGCCGGTAATCCGACGGCGGCATTCCATAGTGTTTCCGGAACACACGGGAATAGTAAAAAGGATCTTCAAATCCGCACGACAGCGCCGTCTGTTTGACCGTCATCCCCATTTGCAGCAGCTTTTCTGACTGCTGCAGCCGATATTCCAGCAGATACTGTCCTGGTGACCAGCCGATTTTCTTCTGAAACAGACGGTTCAGCGTTGTGCGGCTGACCGCCATTTTCCGCGCAATTGTCTCCGCGCAGAACTCACTCCTGTGATACCCTGCGGCAATCAGAACCATCGCTTCCATGATCCGCGGATCTTCCTTCTTTCTCTCCTCCCGCTGCGGCTCCGCCAGATCCTGGTACACGCCCAGAAGCGCAAGCAGCACACCGACGGCCTCCTGGCTGTTCCGGCGATAGAGTTCCATCTGGCAGAGACGCTCAAAATACGGCAGAAGCCTTTCCTGACGGAGAGGCGGCGCCGCCGGCTGCTGTGGGTTCAGTACCGACCGTGCCAGAATCTGCCGGCATTGTTCCCCGACAAAATCAACCCACACATATTCCCACGGCTCGTTCTCATCCGGCGCGTACTGCACCACCTGCTCTGGACAGATTAAAAAGCTCTGTCCGGCGGTAAGTGTGTACGTCTTTTTCCCGCAGGTAAACGTTCCCTTTCCGCTTATAATATAATGTATAATATAGCACTGCCGTACACCCGGCCCCCAGGAATGCAGATCATGGCAGTCCTGCCACCCGGCATCGACAGGCCGGATCCCGTTCATTTCTGATACAAGCATATTCTTTCCTTTTCCCGTATTTTATTCTTTATGAAGCAAAAATCCATGCTTTTGTCTTAAAATTCCATGGTTTTGCTCTGGAAATCCATCTATACTCAAAGTACATCAAAACTTACGGGAGGTCAATACTATGATCAAACTTACACCGCCGATGGGCTGGAATTCCTGGAACACCTTCGGAGAAAATATCAATGAAAAAATGATTTTTGAAACTGCTGATGTCATGGCCGAGAGCGGCCTGCGCGATAAAGGATACGAATATCTTGTCATCGACGACTGCTGGTCCTTACGTGAACGCGATGAAAATGGCCGTCTTGTGCCGGATCCGGAAAAATTTCCGCATGGTATGAAAGCCGTTGCCGATTACGTTCATTCCAAAGGGCTGAAATTCGGTATGTATTCCTGCGCCGGAAACATGACGTGTGCCGGCTACCCTGGCAGCTATGAGCACGAATTTGTCGATGCGGAAACTTTCGCATCCTGGGATGTTGATTTCTTAAAATACGACTACTGCTACCACAGCCCGATCCTGCACGGAAAATATCTGTACCGCCGCATGGGACTGGCACTCGAGAACTGCGGCCGCGACATTCTCTTCTCTGCCTGCTCCTGGGGTGCCGATGAAACGCATGAGTGGATCAAAGAAACCGGCGCTTCCATGTGGCGTTCCACCGGCGACATCTTTGATACCTGGGATTCTGTCAAAGATCTCGTGGCACAGCAGGAAAAACTGCATCCGTACAACGGCGTCGGCTGCTTCAACGATATGGACATGCTGATCGTCGGCATGCATGGAAAAGGAAATGTTGGACTGGCCGGCTGCAGCGATGTCCAGTATCAGACACACTATGCACTGTGGGCATTCCTTGGCTCCCCGCTGATGATCGGCTGCGACATCCGCGAGATGAGCGACGAAACCCGCCGCATTCTCATGAATGACGAAATGATCCGCATCAACCAGGATCCGCTCTGCCGTCAGCCGTATAAAGTGAAAAACCATGCATGGAATGACAAGGTTCTGATCTATGTGAAGGCACTCGCAGACGGAGATCTCGCCATCGGTATGTTCAATCTCAGTGATGAAAAATCACGTGCAGCCATGAATCTGGATGAGATCGGCCTTCCGTTCTCCACTGGCCGTACTCTGGAACTTACTGAGGTCTGGACCTGCGAGAACCTGTGTGCAAACAATGCATCCCTTGTCACAGAGCTCGAGCCATTTGCATCAAAAGTATACCGTGCAAAGGTCGTAAAACTCTGATGGCACGCTGTATGCAGTGCGGCAAAGAACTCACACATAACGAGATCGGCGCCCACCGTAAATTTATCAACCGCGGCGCAGAACAGTTTTTCTGCAAGCAGTGTCTTGCCGAGCATCTCGGTGTAACGCCGGAGCTCATTGACGAAAAGATCGAACAGTTCAAGCGACAGGGATGTACCCTGTTTGTATAAGGCCGCTGCATGTAACGCACAGAGTCAGATTTCCATGCATCAGGAATCCGGCTCTGTGTTATTTTTATGTTTTATGAAGGTTTCCATCCGGAATCAGCTCCACGCAGACAATCTCGGGAATGTTATTGAACCGCGGAACCAATTCCGTATTTCCAAGTCCGGACGACAGCACCAGATGCCGTTTTCCATCCTCCGAGTCAAAAATCCCCTTCAGCTGTCCCGGAAACCATCCCATGTCCGGCGCATAAACACCGCCAATGCCAGGCAGAATGACCTGGCCGCCGTGAAGATGGCCGGAAAATACGCAGTCAATGTCCCACTCCTCCAGCCCGTCATTTTTCAGCCATGCAATAGGAAGATGGCTGAGCAGGATTTTGTAACGGTCGGTGTTCTCAAAATCCCACAAGAACTTACACTCTCCTGGATCCGCTTCGCCAGTTTCCAGATATTTATCCGGGAGACAGTAACCGTAAATGCCGCCGATACGGAGGGGCTGGCTGTTGATGGTGATGTCTTTATATTCATAGTTCAGGACGGTGGCGCCGGCAGATTCGTAGAGAGCGATAATGTCTGTACCGTAGTTCTGCTCGTATTCCAGTTCATGGTTGCCGAGGGAGACGTATGTTGGGGCGATTGCAGATAATTCTGCCAGCAGCGTTACCGCAATATTATTATCTGGCTCATTTGCATTTAGAAGATCACCGGTGATCATAATCAAATCTGGTGACTTCATTGCTGCTTTAGAAATCAGATATTTATTATCTGAACCAAAGATGCTGTTATGGAGATCTGTTATTTGTATCAGACAAATTTCTTCCGAAATTTTCTTCGATTGCAGTATATATGTTATGCTGTTTAGATTATATTTCGATTTTATAACACTTTTTCCTGTTATGAACAGAGGCATAACAACCAATATGCCCACTACCCTGCGCAGCTTGTACCCGTTTTTACATCGTTTTCTCATTCTATTTCTAACCATCTTATATTTTAGATCGAATCATTCTCAGCAGATTCTGCCATTGTCTTCTCACTCTAAAAAAGTTGACTTTTTCAGGATATGCTAATACATAAAAATCATAATTATTTTTAAAGCGTACAATCCCCTCTTTTTCTGCCTGCTCCAGTGCTTCTCTATACTGCTGTTGAAATTTTTCTCCTCGTTCTTTATCAAAACCTTCTTTCCATTTTTGGCACTTTATCAAATCCCACTGCGCTGAATTCAGCAGTTTTAACAATGCCGCCTGATAAAGTTCTTTACACCTTTTTTTCTTAAAAAATTTTATTCTTTCTTCCTGTGCATCATATTCGTCAAATCGTTTATTGAGCGTCAAATTTTTTGTTATTCCACACGGATTTGTAAAATAGAAATAAAATACAATATCTGTTACTGCTATTCTCTCACTTCTATAATACAATTGATACGTAATATATTCATCTTCAAATAACCTCCCTTGCGGAAAACGGATTCCATTAAATACTGTTTTCTTAAATAATTTTCCACAACAGGATATATATTTTTCCACGTTTTGACCACAAAAAAGTTTGCTTTCAATTTCCAATCCAGACTGGATTTCCACACAATTCCTGATTTGTAACTCAGCGCATGTATCTACTTCTTCTATCTCAGCAAAACGTTTTAATCCGCAGATAAAGATATCCGCATTTTCCTCTTTCAAAACTTTCAGCTCTGTTTCAAGCATTTTACTATGCACCACATCATCCGCATCAATAAACATTACGTATTCCCCTGATGCAATTTCTAAGCCCGCATTTCTAGCAGAAGAAAGTCCCCCGTTTTCTTTATGAATCACCGTTATTGTCTTCTGTTTTTCAGCATATTCATCACATATCTCGGCCGAACCGTCTGTTGAACCATCATCCACTAAAATAATTTCATATTCCTGACAACTCTGTGCCAGCACACTGTCGATACACCGTTTTAAATAGCTTTTCCCTTGATAAACCGGAATTATAATACTAACCGTTATCATATCTGATCCATCCTTTTATTTTCAAGTAGATTTTTTCTCCCAAAAGCTTTTTAATCATACGATTCGGAAGATATTTCCAATCATTTTTCCTTTCCTCTAACAATGCCTGACGATGTTTTTTATGATACTCTTTTTCTGCTCTTTCCATCCAGCTTGCATGAAACCAATGAACCGAAATTGTTTTTTTTGATTTTCTTCTATATCCTGTTTCAAAATCAATGGGGCACATACAAATGGATGGTAAAATCATAATATTTCCCTCTAAAATCTGCTGCTTATCCTTTTGTTCCAGTCCGTGTTTCAAAAAGATTTCTGTATTAATAACCGGGCATGTCTTCTTATTTTCTGATCCGTCCTCTAAAATAAACGGGATCGTTTGATACATCTCCATCATTTCATACAACAAACCGCATCCCCGTTCAGCGCCAAATCCAAGCCCCGTAGAAATATATTTTTTATTTTCAAATCCAAAAAAAGCACTGTATTTTAGCAGAAAATCAATCTTTTTCACTAATTCTACATCTGTATCAAAATATATTCCTCCATATTCATACACAACCCGGAGTCTTACATAATCTGTAACAAATGCCCACTTTTTCCTATGATATGCGTCAATTACATACTGCGGGCATTCTTTTATATTAAAATTTTTTTCATTCCATTCTACAATAAGATAGTCTGGACAAAACTTCTGCCAGCTTTGCATGCATCGCCTGACCGAATCTGGAATTGGCTTTCCCCCAAACCAGCAATAATGTATTTTTTTAGGAATCATCTCTTTCACCCACGCATTTCAAATCGTCTAATCGAATTTTTCCCCAGGCATTTACGTTCCAGTTAATCTTTAAAGCATGTTTACTATCCTGAATTTCAAATGTAAATGCTGGAAACACTGCATCCAGGTCATCGTAAGTTCCCATTTCGTTTACATTATAAATCACCAGCAATACGAAATATTTTCCCGGTACAAGTCCACGCAGCAGCAATTCCATTTCCAATATTTTGCTTCTTCCTGCAAAAAAGGATGTAAATTCCTGCAAAATTCCCGCTGCAACAGATCCTCCATCTGCTGATCTTATTTCTGCCCTCACGGATAGATTGGAAATATTTGTTTTGGCCTCAACCGACAAATCAAATTTCAGCTTTTCCTCAAATTCATATACCGGTACCTGTTTGTCCACAAGATGCACATGTGTCATTTTCGCCTTAATAACTGGCGGCAGATGTGCCATTCTCTTATTTTTCAGATCAATATCTACACTTCCGTTTTTAACAGCTGTATCCATATACAAATCAATTGCTCTTTCTACCCCGCCGTCAAATATCAGTTCGCCGTGATCCAGTACAAGGCAGCGGGTGCAAAGCTGACGAATGGTATTCATATTATGACTCACATAAAGAATCGTTTTTTCTTCTGAATTTGCCGCCTTTCCCATCCGTCCAAGACACTTCTGCTGGAATTTCATATCTCCGACAGCCAGAACCTCATCCATAATCATAATTTCACTATCCAGATGAGCTGCCACAGAAAATGCAAGTTTAACATACATCCCACTGGAATATCGTTTTACAGGCGTATCGATAAACTCTCCACATTCGGAAAATGCAATAATCTGATCCAGTTTTTCTCCGATTTCTGCACGGCTCATCCCCAATATTGCCCCATTCATATAAATGTTTTCACGTCCCGTTAATTCCGGATGAAATCCCGTTCCTACTTCAAGCATAGATGCCACACGGCCATTCATTCCAATGCTTCCTTTTGTTGGTGCCGTTACTCTTGACAGCAGTTTCAGCAATGTCGATTTTCCTGCTCCGTTGTGTCCGATAATCCCTACTGCTTCTCCTTTTTCTACCTCAAATGAAATATCCTTCAGCGCCATAAAACGTTTTCCATACTCTGGTGTTTTCTGGCCTATTTTCAGTGTCGGATCTTCTTTTTTTCTTATTTTTGCATGGAATCGTTCCAGATCTTCCCGTAATGTTGTTCCCCCGATTGCACCCAGTCTATATTCTTTTGATACATGATCTATTTTGACCATAATCTGTTTTTCTGCCATCCTGTTCTCCTTAAATGGTATCCATAAATGTTCTTTCCACTTTATTGAATAACACAATTCCAAGTACAAATAAGATCATTGTGCTTCCCCACCCCACTCCATAGTATCCTGCATGAAAATATCCTGTTCCGAAAAAAATATAGCGGAATGAAGTGATGATCGGCGTCATTGGATTCAGCATATAAATCTTCATATATTTTTCAGGTACAAGCCGCAATCCATATGCAACTGGCGTTCCATACTGCCATAATTGTAATCCAAAGCCTATCAGCATCGCCAAATCACGATATTTTGTTGTAAGCGCTGAAACAATAATTCCAACTCCCATCGCCAGCATCATCATCTGAATGATCAATATTGGAAATAGAAAGAGATACCCGGACAATCGAATTTCCATTTTCCCTTTCCATATAAAATACAGCAAAAAAATCAAAAACATGGCAAATTGAATACCGAAGGAAATCAAATTAGATATGGTTGACGCTGCCGGAGATACCAGCCTTGGAAAATATACCTTTCCCATAATAGAACTGTTTGTTATAAATGTGTTTGCCGTACTGCTGACCGTCGATGAAAAATAGCTCCAGCAGATCGTACCTGCCATATAGAACAGAAATGCCGGAATTACGGTTTCTTCTGTCGCTTTCACATCCAGCGTAGTCAGGTTTGCCAGTGAACCAAAAATCACAGTGAACACTATGGTTGTTAACAGGGGCTGTATCACCGCCCACAAAGGCCCTAAAATTGTCTGTTTATATTTCGAAATAAAATCTCTTCTCACAAATAAAAAAATCAGGTCTCTATACTCATATGTTTCCTTTAAATGAAGATTGATCCATTTTGAATTTGCCGTAATAACTGTTTTAAATTGTTGTTCCATCTTTTTCTCTCTAACCTTAAACTTTGATTTTTCTTATAAATATTTTGATTCTTTTCGGTATCATGGAACGAAGTTTTCTCACAAACAGAATTCTGTTTCTTCGTTTCTGATACCACCGTTCCACACATGCATAGTTCTGTTTTTGCAGTTTCATTACTTTCTCCCGCTGCCGTTTCAGTGCAGACGGCTGTACCAGCTGTGCATTATATTTTGCTGCCCGCTGATAAGATGACGGATATTTTATAATGTTACTTCCATATTTCGCAAGCATAGTCCTTCCCTGATCATTATTCACAATCAGACAGGAGACTCCTTTTTCTTTCTCTATTTCACCTCCATATTTTTTCAAATATTCCGGGTGCACCAGCTCTATCCCCCAATAATCTCCTATGGTAATATCACCCTGACGATATTCTGATGCAAACGGACAAAAATAGCAGCTTTTCCGGTATGTGTATCCATTTAAAAACATTTGATAATAGGAGCTTTCTTCCGGTTCAAAATATCTTTCTTTCTGACTTCCATCCCTGTTCTCCAATATCATTTTTCCGTATAACTTCCACCCGCTGCTTTTATCTCGAAAATAAAATCCTGCTATTTTTTTTCCTTCTTTCGATTCTATGTATCCTAAATAATTCTGGAATAATTTTGCGCTCGGTACACCATGACATATAATTTCTATTGTATATAAATTTGCATACGTTCTCTGAAGGTATCCTCTCAGTCCTGCTATCTGACAAGGCGTTCCACTAAACAACACAGTCTCGTTATGTTCCATATGCCGCTTAATTTCAACATATACATTTTCCAAATTGCTTTGTACATATTTTGAACCCTTTAATTTACAAAGTTCCTCTATTTTATCTATCCCGATATGTTTTATTACTAAGTTTTGGTTTTCATAAAGCATAGCACATCCATAGACAATTCCTTTTCTTTTTAGCACTTCCTGCGCCAGCACGGTAAAGATTCCCCCCGAAGCATTTTCTTCCAGATCAGCGTCCTTTGCCTGTGCCGCATACGTTTCTTTTCGTGATTGCTCTTTTTTCTCAAAACTGCAGACTTTTAAACATTTTCCGCACTCCGTACACTTCGATTCATCTATTTTAGGATAATCAAAACCATTTTCATCCTCTTCCATGTAAATCGCATGTCTGGGGCAGCATTTACTGCAGGCTCCACATCCACAGCAATTTGTCTCATTCTTTTCGGAAATTATATTTCTCATTTACCCTTTTCCCTATTCTAATGCTTCTTTTATTGCTTCAAGCTTTCGATACTGATATCTTGTGTCCGGTTCCAGAAAAGCACCTTCTCCCCATTCATTCCATGCATTAATAAATATTACCGGCTTTTCCTCTTTCCGTGCTCTTTGTACCAGTATTTTCATATATTCAGCAAACTTTTCTACGGAAAATCCACTGACCATAACTCCATGTTTATTTCTTGGCGTATTATCCCAATCCACAAAACACCCCGGCCAAAAATTTTTCTTCCATTTCGCATTTAAAATCAAATCCCATATCTCATCGTAAAAATACATTCCCAGACTCTGCTCTTTCTTCCAATACATTCTTCCTTTCTTCTTTCGACATTTTCGATAAAACGACACCATTTCCTCTCCACAAAATTTTCTGATCAAAGAAATTTTTCTGCTTGTTCCAGGTAGCTCCTGGCTTTCGATATTTCGTGAATATACAGGCTCAAATTCAATTTGATAATCAAAAATATCGTTTCTGTAATACATATCTGAATAATACGCCGGAAATTGAAATGCCAGACATAAATCCGGAAAGCCTTCTTCTTTTGCTCTTCTTCTAAAATACGATGCCATCTTATAAATATCGATCATTTGTTCCGGCTTATAAACAACGAGCAATGGGCGCCCATCTACTGTTATATATCGTTCATCTTGAAAAAAATTCAGCAGATACTGAAAGTGCCGTTCCCACTCTTCTTTTCCGCCATAATCCTGCTCCATGATGATTTCCTGATCTCCACCATCCCAGTTCTTACTCCAGTTTTCATTGGCCCAGCAAAAGCAAAATGGGATCTCTATTTTTTTGTTTTTCAGCATTTGTTCCGCCGGTTTTTCCAACAACTTCTCACCATGTTTAAACCAATAATGATAATAGCAAAATCCGAAAATCCCATATTTTTTTGCCAGATTACTCTGCCAGATCTTTACCTGATCATCCATTAAATCATAATAGTTAAGGTCCAGTGGGATTTTGGGCTGATCATGCCCGGAAAATAATGCTTGTGCTTTTCGTACATTTGTCCATTCGGTAAACCCCTTGCCCCAGCATTGGTCGTTCAATGGTATTGCATGAAACTGAGGCAGGTAAAATGCAATCAGCTTAACTCCTTTCCCATCCTTAACTTCTGCCATTTTTCTTCCCCTCACCTTCTGTTTTTTCCATGATTTTTTCAAAACATTCCAAAAGACATCTCAAACGAGTTTCAAACTGAAAGCTCACACCGCTTTTCTTCTGAATCTCAGCAATTTTTTTGAGTCTCTGATATCTTAATGCACGAAATTTATAAAATTGATATATGCCTTCTCTCCCATATCGTTTCCAGAAATACGTCATCGTTCCATTTATTCGAAGGGTGAATTGTTTTTCATTAAAATCATGCTGTTTCTCTAAAGTCGCTCCCTCCAGATGAATAATCTTTGCCTGTGGTATATTATAAATTTTTTCACCTCTTTTTTTAATTCTCCAGGACAGCTCTTCCTCCTCTGCATACATAAAAAAATCCTCATCAAATCCTCCCAACTGCTCAAAGAGTTTTTTCTTCACCATCATGTCTGCCCCAAATATATAGGCAACTTCTATCTTTTGATTCGTATCGTTAAAATCTTTTCTTCGTATCTGCAATGCAGGATGTTTTCTGTATAATTTTTGTTCTGCTTTTGACAGCATCAAATACCGCCAGGATGCATATCTCTTTTCCGTTCCCAAATCATCAAACCTTAAACAAAAAGACGGACACGGCATTCTCTCCGGTGTATATAAATTTCCGCCTGTACATCCCATATCTGGATTGTTTTTCATCTCTTCCCATAAAATTTTTACTGCATTGTTCATCAAAACCGTATCGGGATTAAGAAAAAATACATAATCCCCCGCTGCGTATTTTGTTCCCAGATTGTTCGCTTTTCCAAATCCAAGATTTGTTTCTGCCTCTATCATCTTAACGCTGTTTTCAAATTCCGCCTGTAATCTTTCTGCTTCTTTGTTCTTTGATGCATTATCCACGATAATAATCTCAAATTTTACATCCGCAGTTTGTTGAAATATTGAATTGACACAATCGATTGTTAAGTCTATGGAATTGTAATTAACAATAATAATTGAAACATCCATACGCTATCCTTTCCATTTTATTTTTTTCTTTATGCTCTCATACCTCTCTTTCCTAAAATACTTCTGCATATTCTGTTCGGCAGATGAATCATACAGTCCATATTTCTTAGATATTTTCTTTTTTTCTTTTCTTTTTCTGTAAGCCATGATGCTTCAAAATGATGAATCGAATATGTATTATCTGTCAATTCACACTTATGACTTTTCCAATTGATCGGGCAGAAATACTCTGCTGGATAAATATGAAACTTACAAATTTCCTGTTCCACATTTTCTTTCTTCATTCCCAGTTTTACCAGTGCCGCTGTGTTATAATAAGGACACGTTTTTAAATTTTCTTTTTCCTGCTCAGCAAAATCAATCTCTTTATAAATATCCATCATCGCCTTCACGACCGGATGAAAAGCAGATGCGCCAAACCCCTGTCCCGTATTCACATAAACCTCATCACATTCTTCATCCACTTTCTTCTCAAATCCGATATAGCCATCTGTTTCTAACAAATCATCCAGTGATCGAATTAGTTCGACATCCGTATCAAGATAGATTCCTCCATACTGGTAAATAATATCCAGTCTGGCATAATCAGATACAAACCCCCAGCGTTTTGCCTGATACGCCTGCTCCATATATTTATTTTTATGAACATCATAATTCTTGCTGTTCCATTCCATAATTTCATAATCCGGACAATATTTCTGCCAGCTCTTAATACATTCAATTACCAGCAATGGTTTTTCGTTTTCCCCAAACCAACAATAATGAATTTTTTTCGGTATCATATAAACTCCTGGCAATAAATAGAATATTTTGCATAATCTTTATTTAAAATTGCTTTTGCAAGAAAATAATATCTGTCCTTTTTTTTCAAATACTCTTTAAAATTAGTACAGACAAATTCACATTCCCCTGCAAATACAGCCTTTTTTATTTTTTCCGGCAGCATAACAATCCTCCGGCAGGTAAATACAATCTGTCTCATTACCCTTTGATAATTCTCGTAGTCAAAAGGAATCTCCATTTTCTTTTGAATCTCAGCCATTAACAGCATAATCCAATAAGAATCTACTCTTTTTGGATTTTCATCATGCTTCTGTGTAATACTCTCTCCATGAATTCGATATGCATACACTACATCAGACAAACAATCCACTTTATTCGCCATTGGAAAAATCACAGCTCCGATAATTGCATCCTCATACCAATAGCCCTCCGGAAATTTCAATCCTTCCCACAGTTTTGCTTTCATCACCTTTAAACAGGGGCCTCCCCAATATTGATTTCTTTCTTTTGGCAAATGTTCTTTTTTTATCATTCCAAGAAAACCATTTTTATCAAAGCGATAGCCATTTCCCTCTACAATATCCGCATCTTCCAGATACGCTTTTGACAGCAAACACTCTATTGCATTCGGTAATAAAACATCATCCGAATCAACAAACATAATGTATTTGCTTTTTACTCTTTCAAGTCCTGCATTTCTTGCACCCGAATACCCTTTATTCTCCTGCCGAATAACTTCTACACATGGATTTTTTATGTATTGATTTAAAATTTGCCCGCTTCGATCCGTCGATCCATCGTCAATTGCAATTATCTGAAAGGAATATTTTGTTTTTTGCAGGACGATCGACTCCATACATTCCTTCAGCCAGTTTTCCGAGTTATATACAGGCACTATAATCGTGAGATCATATCGAATCTCTCTGCTCCTGTTTTCAGAAAATACATCCGGCGACACGGGCGGTGCAACATCCATCAGTATTCTCTTCGCATCCTGTGAAGAAAGTGTAATCTTTTCTTCCCGTATCTCATAAGCAATCCATGCCGCTATTCTTTTAAAAATCATTTTCAACCTCCCTTTAAATCAGGCTGAATATCCACCACCAGTTTTTCTTTATCATATACAACAATATTTTTTGTTTTTCGGGCACATCAAATTCCTGTATTTTTAATGGACATCTTCTCACTACAGGATCGTTCAGTAGTTTCCTACAATACACTTTTCTCTCACTCCTGTCTGTCATTTTACCTCTTTCCTTCAGTCCAACTAATATAACAAACCATGTCAGCCAGTTCAATTGCTGCTCAAAACAATACTCTTTTCTATTTTTGAATTCTATCTCTGCATGTTCTATTATTTTCTTACACGATTCCCATCTTCCCTCTCGAAATGATTTCGAAATAGAATCTGGATTATACCAGTAATGATAAATTCCGGCTTCTTCTTTATAGTAAAATTTTTGTGTACATAAAATCACTTTTGCACTGAAAAGGATGTCTTCACTAAACTTAATCTCTTCGAAAAAAAATATCTGATTTTTCTTCAAAAAATCCGTTCTATACAATGCTCCCCATGCCCCAACAACAGGTCCCAAAGTTAATTGCCTCGTAGCCAGCAGTCTTGGATATATTTCTTGTAAAATTCTCTTTCTATCATAAATTCCTCCCTGCATTTCTCTTACTGTTTCCACTCGACATGGAACATTTCTTTCCATCCCTGGCCATTCTGTCCGAAATGCTCTATATCTGACGAAATCTACCTGATATTTCTGCGCCAGCTCATAGAGCTGCTGCAGACCGTCTTTTTCCAGCCAGTCATCACTGTCCAAAAAGAAAATATATTTTCCAGTTGCCACTGTTATTCCCCTGTTTCTTGCAGACGCAAGTCCTCCATTTTTTTTATGAATCACTCGCACTCTTCTATCTTTTTCCGCATATTGATCACATAAAACCGGACTCTGATCCGGTGATCCATCATCAATCAATATGATTTCTATATTTTCTACCGTTTGATTCCGCACGCTGTTTACACAACGTTCTATGTAGGCTTCGACGTTATAAACGGGGATAACAACAGATATTATCGGCCTATTCATTTTTCTTTTCTCCTGTTATTTTCGCTAAATATTCTTCTGCTTCTTTCCTCTCTTTCTGCAGGATGAACTCGATCCTTTGCCAGTTTATCTTTTTTGCTGTCTGCAGTTTTTTCACATGATCCATCTTCCTGTCCTCCACTCCAAATACTTTCAATAAATCATTCACCCGCGTATTGATACGTTCTTTTCTTTCGATCACAAAAAATTCTTTATGGAAAATTATTGCAAACACTGTTGCATGAAATGAATTAGAAACTACAGCTTCCGCATTTAAAATTAAATTTACAAATTCCAACGGCCCAATATCTGCACATACTTTGTCACAGATTTCTGTTTTAAAAACCGACCAGATCTCTGTTTTTGTTTTTTTAGAAATTTTTTCCGCAATTTCCTCTGCCACGCAGTTTTTATCAAAATCATAAAGCAGCACATACTTTTTATTCGTCTCTGTTTCCGGCAATATTTTTTTCCACTGACACTGTTTCAGCAAAAAAACGGGATCACAATTTCTTTGAGACTGAAGTCCCATTTGCTTCACCAATGCAGCTCCTGTCTGCTCTCTGACCGAAACAGCATCAAAGGATTTAAGCCATTCCTTCATACGCTGTCGGTCTTCTTCTTTTAACGCATCAACTGCAAAACTCGCCGCATACGATGCCCTTCTTCCCTTTTCCGTAAATTGCAGAAAGAATGCAGGATCTTTTCCATTTGGAAAGATTGGATTCCATATCTGATCGCTCCCTGCCAGATACAGGTCTGCTTCTTCTATATTTTTTAGTTCTTCACACGTTCTATATGTTGTATCTGTCAGTTCTAACGCATTTTTCCGGAAAGCATCAAATCTATATTTTCTTTTACTGAATAATTTTTTTATTCTTCCTGGCATCTTCACCAGCAAATAAATCTCTCGAATTCCTGCCCTGTCATATTCTGGATTATTTACCGCTTTCAGACTATAATGCCTGCTTAGGTAGTCCGGCTTATAGTCAATAATTTTTACCTCATGACCGCGGTCTTTCAATATTGCATTAATGCATATGCCTGTAAGCTTGCGCCTGCATTATATACATCATGGCAAGTGATAATTCGTATTCTCATTTCTATCCTCTGCAAATACACTCTATTTTGTTGATTTCCTGCCTGTTAGAATAATCCTTTTTCCTGCACTCCTGCACCAGCTTTTCAAGCCGTTTCGGTTCCCGTAATATTTCACTGATTTTTTCTCCACACGCTCTGTTTTCCAGCGGCACTATGATTCCATCTATTCCGTTTTTCAGCTGACTTTCTGCTGTTGGATATCCCGTAATAATCACCGGTTTTCCAAGCATTTGAACTTCCCTTACAGCTACACAATTCCCCTCATATCTTGATGCTGCACATAAACATCACACGCCCTGATATATGGATATGGATTCTCTTTTTTCCCCAGAATTTTTACATATTGTTTCATTCCTGTCTCACATATTCTTTTACGGATTTGCTTTTCATTTTTTCCAAAACCAATTAAATACCAGGTTACTTCCAATCCATTCTGCCTGATTTGCCGACAGATATCCGGCACATTATCAAAATTTTTAGCATAGCAGAACCTGCCAATTGACAATATTTTTATCCCCGATGCATTCATTTCTTTTTCCACCGAAAAACTTTCTGCCTGTCTTTTGATGAGCTGTTCCGGCAAAATATTTTTTATCAATATCATTCTATTTTTTAATGTAGGAAATTTCTTCAAAAATTCTTTTGTAACTGCCTCTGAGATAGATGCGATATAATCATATGCCTTCCACATTTTTGTTTCGGATAAAATATCAATCTGCACCTGGGAATAGTCCGTATGGATCCATGCGATCTTTTTCTTAGCATTTACTTTCTTCGTTACAATATAATGTGGTGTCAGAAAACTTACCGCCAGATCATACTCCTTTTGGGGTTGTATTCGCGGCATAAAAGGGCTGGTATATTTATGGCTGTATTCTAAATTCACATCACTGTCTCGGTAATTATGCTTATGATCATAAATCACCGCCGCTGTTTTTCCATATAACCTTGCCATTGTTAATAAAACATGTCCCTCTTTTAAAGTTGCCTTCATTGGGTGCGCCAAAACTGTATACGCAGCTTTTTGCGGAAGCAGATGGACTTTATCCGGAATCGCATCCATTAATTCTCCTTCCTGACGAAGCAAAAAAAGATCTATTTCCCATTTGCTTTCATCCAGTGCTTCTAAAAATCCTATCAGACTTCTTTCCGCACCACCCAATTCCAATGCATGTGATACAATTAACATTGTTCTCTTCATATTCGAAACCTCTTAAATACATCTACTCCCCAAATCCTATGAATCGGTCTTGTTATCTTCCCTCGTAATTTTTGTGTCTTGTTCATCCAGGATGCCGCATACCAGTGAATAGAAACCGTATCTGCTGTTTTTTCCAGCTTTCCCGTTGCACTGTCATATGGATTCAAAACATTCACCGGATACACTGCCGCTTCCCATATTTTTTGTTTCTGCCCATTCTGTTTTAAGCCTAATGCTGTCAATGCTTTTGTATTCAGTTCCGGACACATTCTTACTCCATTCTTTCCATCCAGCAGCACATCATATTCCTTCAGCATCGCCTGAACCACTGCTCCATGCGCAGCGGATCCAAATCCCAGTCCCGTATTTACATACCGCTTATTTTCAAATCCGAAATATGCATCTTCCTGCAATAGCTTTTCCAGTGGCCGAATCACTTCCACGTCTGTATCCAAATAGATCCCTCCATACTTTTCCACCGCCCAAAGTCTGACATAATCGCTTAAATATGCATACTTTTTTTCCGCATAGCACATTCGTGTATATCCATTCATGTCTATGTCAAAATTTTCTTCATTCCATTCGATCATTTCATAGTCCGGGCAATACTGATGCCAGCTTTCTATGCACTTTAAAGCTAATCGGGATTTCTTCCCTTTCCCAAACCAACAATAATGTATTTTCTTCGGTATCATGTATCCATCCCTTTCTATCACATCTTTTATTCACTGGTTATCATTCCTGCATTGCTTTCTAATTTTCTTTTATGAAAATAGTCATAGACTTTCTCTGGCAAAATTCCCACAAGAATTGGCCGCATCGTATATAGGTATCCGCTTATCGGCAGCCCCAGTTTTCGAATCGCTATTCCTTTTACGTAGGCCTCATTTATTCTGTATCGAAGCTTTCTTCTCTTATATGCTGCTCTGTCATCCCGCATGAGATAAAGCTGTTTTGGAATATTTTTACCTCTGTATCCCGCCTCATACATTTTTATCCATAAATGATAATCTTCTACCCGTAAAATACTTTTTTTCTCTGTGTATCCATCCACTGCATCGTATGCTTCTTTTCTTACCATACATGGTGCATGGCAAAACGGAGATCCATACAGAAAATCCTTTTTCTTTGGATATTCCGGATGACTTATCTTTCCCCATATTCCTGTTTGATCAAAATATCCCATATCTGTGCTTACGATTGAAATTGTTTTCTCTGTTTCCAATGTTTCATATTCAGCCGCAAATCGTTCCGGCAGACAGATATCATCCCCATCCATTCTTGCAATGTACTTTCCTTTGGCCACTTTCAGACATCGGTTCAAGGTATAATTAAGTCCCCTGTTTTCTCTGTTTCTCAGTAAGATCATTTTTTCCGGATATCTTTTCCTATAAAGCTCTGCCACTTCGTACGTTGCATCGGATGATCCATCATCGCACATAATCAACTCCCATTCTTTCATTGTCTGGTTTAAAATCGATTCAATTGCTTCTGACAGCGTATCCGCACAGTTATACATTCCCATAATTACACTGATCTCTGGATTTTTCATATAAGCCCCCATATAAAATGCATCTGATAATAAAAGAATCCAATATATCCCAAAACAGCAGCACTTTTTATAATTTTCGCCGAATTCTCTGTAAAAATATTTTCCATTTCCCAGGGAAGCAAAATGGACGCAGAATACACAGATCCATAAGAAATCAGCCGTCCTATGAATATACCGGAAGTTTTCATCGATACAACTGCAATTCCACTTGTTAGGATTGAGAAGTTTGTCATAATGTTAACTACCGGGTTATCCGCTTCTTTGATCTGCCTGCGTCCAACCACAGAAAAAATCATAGGAATAGAATAGACGAATACTCTGATTGGATTGGTTCCATTATCCTCCCACTCTTTCCAGTCCGTTACCATATTAGAATACTGTGTATTTGACAGCGCATCGTTCATCCCATCTGTAAACCTGTTTACAAATATCAGTATTAAAATGCATCCTAAAATACACAGCACACTCTTTTTATTCCATGCTTTCCCCTGCACAATAAAGATAATCGGTACCATAAGAAGCGCTGACGCATGGAACGTTGCCCCTAACAGGATAATTACTGTCAATGGTACATATTTTCTTTTCAGAAGCAATGGAAATCCCGCCATAATAATTGCAATTGCCAAAAACTGGCGAATACCATTCTGACACCAGGACATGTAATCCGTTCCTGCAACAAAAATAAATATACTCATCCAATAGTTTTCACTATATTTCCGGTAGATAAATGCCATGCATAACATTTGTATTGCAGCTATGATCAGAAAAAAACAAACAGATGAATTTCCAATAAAGCTTTTTAAAACCACCATGAAAACGGAAAAACCTTTATCTTTTTTTATTCCCTGAAGATAGAATGGGAGCTCAGCTAGCCTATTCGGTGCTTCGCTGAAAACTCTCCGGTATGCATAGGTGTCTCCAAAATTATCAGATCGTAATGCTGCTGCTATTATGTACGGAATCACCAGCAGCACCGCCGGTGCCATCTGCCATCTTTCTTCGATCCTTCCCATAACGATCTCCTGCTTTTTCGACAGAAATCTTGTCAGAATTATCCCTGCTGTCAAAATCCAAATTAATTGAAACCAATAGTTCGTTATGGACATCTTTCACATCTCTCCTTTTGTTTTACTAAAAGTCTCTTTTTTCATCCTCTCGCAGACTCTGCACTGTTTTCTCCACCACAACTTCTTTCCGAAACTCTCTCTCCATCTTCTCTCTCCCTGCCTGTCCCATCTGCTCTCGTTCTTCTCTGCTGCAATGCAGCATCTCTTTCATTGCGTCATACAGCATCTCTTTATTTTTTACCTCAACCAGCAGACCGCTTTTCCCATTTTCTACGCTCTCCCTGCACCCCGGAATATTGCTTGTGATGACTGGGCGGCCTGTGGCGGCGGCTTCTAAAAGGACATTACTCATTCCCTCATGGTAACTGGGGAGCACTACGCAGTCTGCTTCTATGTAAAACGGACGTGGATCCGACTGAAAGCCGTAGAAATGGGCGATGCTGTGTTTTTCCAGTTCTTTTACCTGCTCTTTGTATTCATCTTCAAAAAAACCAACCAGATCAAGGACAAAGTTTTCGTTTTCTTTTTTCAGATGCCGGACAGCATAAAACAGTTCGTCGATTCCTTTTTCTTTCATAATTCGTCCAAGATACAGGAAATGGATTCGTGTGTGCTTCGGATAAGGCTGCATTTTGTATCTTTCCAGATTAATTCCTGCCCCGGCCAGGACGATCTGGCGATCGGCGGATATGATTTTTCTTTTACAAAATTCACTGGCATTTTCTTTGTTTTCAAAAAAGACGTATTTCACTTTTTGGAACGCTTTTCGATATAAAATTGTAACAAGCCCAGTTAAGACTGGTTTTTGAAATGCTGTTCCCAACCCCTGTACATTGGCATAATACGGAATTTGCTTTTGGCCGCTGAGCAGGCCTATGTAGATATTCGGTTTTATGGAATAGGTGAGTATAAGATCTGGTTTCACTTTTTTCAGCAGACGCTCATAATCCCATAGCAGCTTTGCTTCCGTAAATGGATTCACCCCACGGCGGTTCATGGATATTGGAATGCACTGGATTCCCATGTTCTGGAAATCTTCTTCATGCCCGACAAATGGCATCGCCAGAATCACTTCATACTCTTTCTGCAATGCTTCCGCCAGTTCTCTTCGAAACTGCCAGAACATATACGAATGGTTTGTTACAATCAGAAGTCGTTTTTTCATTGCTCTTTCCCGTTTCATGTAATATCCCGCATCTTTTAATTACTTATTTCATTATTTCTTTTGTAAATTATATCATCTTCCCATTAATATGCAATTACTTTTTTCATTATTTTCCAGTAATTTTCTTTCGTTTTCGACAGCCTCCACTCTGCTTTTACTTTTTTCTTCTCTCTTCCCCATTTACTGCCATCTGTTTTCCATCATTCCCTCATGAATTCCATCCTGCCGCAGTACCGCGCCGGCTGTCTTACAGAGGCATTCGAGATCCATTCCTAATGCAATGTGATGCACATAATATCCGTCCAGTTCCGCTTTCTCCCGGATCGGAAGTTCATCCCGCCCATGGATCTGTGCCCAGCCGGTGAGGCCCGGACGGACACTGTTTGCGCCGTACCGCTCCCGCTCAGAGATCAGATCCTCCTGATTCCAGAGCGCCGGACGCGGACCGACGAGCGCCATGTCGCCTTTTAAAATATTGAAGAGCTGCGGCAGCTCATCGAGGGATGTTTTCCTGAGAAAGCGTCCGACTCTTGTGATAAAGAAATCGGGATGGTTCAGCAGATGTGTCGGCATATCATGCGGCGTGTCGATACGCATCGTGCGGAACTTGTATATGTAAAAATACTGCCCGTTCCGGCCCACCCGCTTCTGCCGGAACAGCACCGGTCCCGGAGAATCCAGGCGGACTGCAATGCCGACTCCCAGCAGCAGCCACGATAATGCTGCCGTTCCCACAAGCGCCAGCAGACGGTCCAACAGATTTTTCAGATACTTTTGATAAACTCCTTTTTTCTTCTCCCTCATGCTTTTCCTCCCTGCTCCCTTGCTGTCCGGTCACTGTTCCGGCGTTCCTTCTCTTTCCCATAGCCGTACTTTCCGTAACCGTAACCATATTTTCCATACCCGTAGCTGCCATAGCTGCTGTATCCGTAGCCCGTCGTGCCCTCCTGCACGCCGTTCAGCACATAGCCGCAGACCGGAATCTGCGAATCCTCGAAAAATTCCAGCGCGCGCCGGACTTCCCGGTCTTTCGTTGTTCCCTGATGTACCACGAGAACTGCTCCGTCGGCAATTCCGCCGAACAGTGCCGCATCCGAAAGCACTCCGCACGGCGGCGTGTCGATGATCAGAAGATCGGCCTCTTCTTTCAGGCTTTCGATCATGGTCTTCATCCGTACCGAGCGCAGCAGCCCTGCAGGATTCTGCGTGCTTCCCGCTCCCGGCAGGATTTTCAGCGTCAGATCCCGGCAGTCGGTAAGTGCCTCCTCCCAATCCATCTGTCCCTTCAGCACGGCAGCAATTCCACGCTCTTTCCGTCCGATCAGTCCCATACACTTCATCACCGAAGGATTCCGCAGATCTCCGTCCAGCAGTACTACGCGGTATTTCTTCTTCGCGAACGCCTCCGCCAGGTTCACGGCAACCGTCGTCTTTCCCTCCCCCGGCACGGCACTCGTCACAAGAAGGACCGGGCAGTCACTTTTTCCGATTATTCTGTCCTCCATCCTTGTCCGGATCAGCTGCACCGCCTCTTTGAAGGCATCCGGCACTTTTGGATTGCAGATGGTAATGGTCTGTTCCTTTACGCTGCTTCTTTTTTTGATCTTCGCCTGCGGCAGATTTCCAAGGAATGCCGCATTCGTCAGCTTCTTAATATCATCCGCCCAATGGATGGTTTTTCTTGTTCTCACATAGAGGAACAGCAGCAGGAAGGCCGCTGCAAGTCCTGCTGCTGCACCATACGTGCCGGCCCGCAACGCATCCTGGCTGTTAACCGGCACTGCCGGAACACCGCTTTCATCCACCACCGTCAGTGTCGTCGCACCAATGATATACTCTGCCACCTCCGGATAATTCGTGATAACGGATTTCATCACCCGATACGCCGTCTCCGGTGACGCGTCCCGCACACGGATAGTAAAAAGATTGGTATTTTCCATCACGCTCGCCTGAATTTCTGATGTCACCGCCCCGATTCCAAGATCCCGCGCTACAACATCCTTCAGTACGCCGCTTGTCACAAGATACGGAAAGGTCTTTCCAAGCTGCTCTGCCGTTACATTATCGTAATAAGAATAACCGACCGCACGGTTCGATCCGACCACGAACGATGTATATGCCTCATAAACCGGCTGATACCGCAGCTTTGCCGTCAGAAAGGAGCCGCCTCCTGCAAGGATTACAAGTGCCAGCACACCAAAGAAAAATTTCTGGAACGCCTGGAAATACTCCGCCAAAAAGGCGATCAGATCTATTTTCTCTGGTTCCGCTGCGGAATAGGTTTCATACGTTTCTCTGTTCATGCTCTTTTGCTCCCTCTCATCGTTCTGCCCTGCTATAGGCGCCGTATCCGTAACCGTAACCATAGCTGCCTCCGATCCGCTCGCCGAATCCCGGATAAACATTGCCGAACACACAGCCGATGACCTTTTCTTCTTTCTGGTTCAGCGCGTCGATGGCATCGTTGATGTCCCGTGTCAGCACGCCGTCCTGCCGAACGGCAAGAACCGCACCATCAGCCAGCTCCACAAGCTCCTCCGCATCCGCGGCCGCGCCCATCGGCGGCGTATCCAGAATAATATAATCCATGTTTGTCCGGCACGTATCCAGAATCCGCCGGAAAATTTCACCGCCGACTGCTTCCGACGGTTCCTCCAGCCGTTCCCGGCAGATGCCCATGTAAACATTCGTATCCTTGTATTTTTCAAAAACGCTGGACGCCGACTCCTTTCCGACTGCTACCTGTCCGAAATCTTTTCCGGCCTTTTGCGGAAGTTCAAAAATCTTATACAGCGCCGGCTGACGAAAATCACAGTCCAGCAGAAGGACACGGTTCTGTTCCTCTGAAAGGGCAAGCGCCAGATTGGCGGCAAGCGTTGACTTTCCTTCATTTTCCGCCACACTGGTCACCAGCAGCACTTTTCCCCCTCTCCGGTCGAGTCTTCCGCGCACACGGGAAGCAATGCGCTTCAGGGATTCCACATAGGGAAAGCTCCGCGCCGGATTCGTGATCAGCATGGAGCTGTTTTTCCTCTTTTTTTCATGGTACACGGTTCCCAGCAGATCCGCATCAATCTTGCGGCCAAATTCCGTTTCATTTTTGACGGTATCCCGCAGAAAGGAAAAGAAGCCCACCAGCGCCGCCGTACCAAGCGCTGCCGCCAGAAATGCCATTGCAGCGTACTTTTCCGTCGGAATCCGATTCGACGGATTGTCGGAAACCTGCGGCTGCTGCAGTGTCTCCAATACTACATTGGGAATAATATAATCTGAAATGGTTGTGTAATTCTTCAGCACCGACCGCAGTACCCGAAAGGCTGTTTCCGGCGAATCGGCTGTCACGGAAAGCTCCATTAAATTGGATTCCGGCACAATTGAAGCGCTCATGTCCGCCGGAAAAGATGAGCATCCCAGCTCCTCCATCACTTTTTTCTTTAAAATATTGTTTTCCAGAATCGCCTGAAATTTCTGCGTCATCTCATACGTCGAAGAAAGGCTCGATGCTGCATTTGCATTCTCGCCGCGCCCCATCACGGCAAACGTGGTTTTCACCGTGTACTGATCCCGATGGACTGCCGTCAGCACCGTGTAGGTTATCATCGCCGCCGAACAGGCAATCAGAAGGATGATCCACCAGTTTTTTGCCATATCACACAGAATGCTCCGAAGATCCCAGTCTGCTTCGCCGTTCTGTCCGTTTCCTGTTCTGTCGTATTCTCCCATCTGGAACCTCCTCATTCATTGACGCAGACAATCAGGCGGATGGAGCTTGTCTGTCCCTCCTCCGATGTCACAGTATACGTTACTTCATAGACACCTTCCTTTCCGGTGTCAACCGGATTCTCTATGGAAAGTTTTTCTTCCCCAAGGATCTTGTCTTCCGCGGAAACCGCGTGAAGTTCATCGTCCTCTCCTTTTTCATACATCATCTGATCCACATTCACCTGCTCCAGATAATCCTTCGGATCAAACGCCTGCTGCAGTTCCAGATGGATCAGATACTCGCTTAAAGTAATCTGCGGCTTTCCGCTCTCCTCGGCCGGATCGTAGAGTTCCACCGTCACCGGAAGACTCGTCACATCCCCGGCACGGTTGGCAGCAGAATACGTTACCTGATACAGCCCGGGCGTGCTGCTGATCTCATCCTGATACGAGAGCCGGATGCGGTCCGTAATCGTTCCGTCCAGACAGTCCTCTGCGGAAAGTCCTTCCGTCAGGTCATCTGCATTCACACTGAACCGGAGCGGCCCATCCAGGGAAAAGACCGGCGATGTATAGTCGTTATAGACCATTTCCCGTTCCGCGTGGGTGACATTGTTGTCCGAATCAAAGGCAACGATGCTGATTTTCCGCCGCCCTTTTTCGATAAAGTTGGAAATATGTTCTACCGCAAGCGAATCCGTCACATCGCCGTCCTTCGCATCGTACGCCGTCACGCCGGACAGAAGCTCCGCCTCATCCGCGTGGATACTGACCGAAATTTCACTGTTATCCATCGAAATCTCTGGCCCTTTCCCGTCTTTTCCGGTTCGCTGCCGCATCAGGCACCCGCCAAACGCGAGCGATGAGGCAAGAAATAAAATCAGAACAGCCGCTCTCATTTTGTGCATATCCTTTTGATGTCTCCTTTCGTTTTTCAGACAAACCAGCGTCTTTTCCGCCTTCGTTCCGGAGACGGCTCATACAGAACCGGCCGGTTCTCCAGAATTCTCCTCGGATTTACCTTCAGCAGAAGCTCCGCATACGATTCACCGTACCACTCCGACAGAAATTCCCGGATCGGTCTCATGTCCGGTGTCCGGTAATTGACGCGGTGGGCATCGCTTGCCGCACAGCCTGCCAGACGGTTTTCCAGCAGATACTGTGCTGTCCGCTCTGCTTCTTTTCCAAATCTTCCAAATACACTTCCTTTGTTCATCTGCAGAACTGCGCCCATTTCCCGGAACTCATACAGAAGCTCCGGCGAATCCTGCACGCAGAAATACCGCTCCGGATGTGCCAGCACCGGGATCTTTCCCATGGCCGGAAATTCCATCAGCCGCCTTCTGATCCCGTCCGGTGCCATGTCAAACGGCACCTCGATCAGATAATAGCGGCTTTCATGAAGCGGTATCAGCTTTCTCTCTTTGATTTTTTCGTTAAGCGGCCCGATGCTCATAATTTCCATGCCGCGCACCAGGCTGATCGGGATGTGTTCCTTCCGGATTTCCTGTTCCAGACGGTAAAACAGCTCCAAAAGCTGCTCCGAATCGTAATTGACATACCCATCCTCCACGCCCTCGATTCCCGTCTGGTTTGCATGCGGTGTCACAGCAAGGATACGCACTCCGCTCTTTGCCGCAATTTCCGCCATCTCAAGGGATGTGGACAGATTCGGGGAACCGTCGTCAACCCCCGGCAGAATATGTATATGAAGGTCCGTCATGCTTCTTTTCTCCTTCGTACTGATATTCCGGCACCATTCTCTTTACCCTCTCGCAGATGTCCGGACATTCGTTTTCCGCCGCCCGCTCGAGTTCTTTCATCTGTTTTCGGAATACCGTCTCATCAAAAGCAATCTGCCGGCCGATAAAAATGCGGGTGTTTTCTGTCGTCTGCATCCCCTCCTCATTCATCAGCAGCTCCTCATACAGCTTTTCGCCCGGCCGCAGGCCAATGTACTTGATCTCGATTTCCACTCCCGGCTCATACCCGGAAAGGCGGATCATGTTTTTCGCAAGGTCCGCAATTCGGACAGGATCTCCCATGTTCAGGACAAAAATCTGGCCGTTTTTCGCATACGCGCCCGCCTCGAGCACCAGACTGACCGCCTCCGGAATCGTCATAAAATAACGGATGATGTCCGGATGCGTCACCGTCACCGGCCCGCCGTGCTCAATCTGGCGGCGGAACAGCGGAATGACGCTGCCGTTGCTGCCAAGTACATTTCCAAAGCGCACCGCCGCAAACTCCGTGGTGCTGTGTTTTCCAATCATCTGGATCACCATCTCGCAGAGCCGTTTGCTCGCTCCCATGATGTTCGTCGGATTGACCGCCTTGTCTGTCGAAATCAGAATAAATTTTTTTACGTGATACCGGCTTGCCGTGCGCGCCGTCTTTAAGGTTCCGATCACGTTATTTTTGATCGCCTCGTTCGGACTGCCCTCCATCAGGGGCACATGCTTGTGCGCCGCTGCGTGAAAGACGATATCCGGCCGGTAACGGGAAAACATCGACTGCAGCCGCCGTTCATCCCGCACCGAACCGATCAGCACCGTCATGTGAAGCCTCGGGAACTCCCATTCCAGCGATTTCTGGATCTGGTATGCATTGTTTTCATAAATATCAAAAATGATCAGATGACCGACACCGTGGCCAGCTAACTGTCGGCAGATCTCGCTGCCGATGAGCCTCCTCCTCCCGTCACAAGAACTGCTTTCCCCTGGACATAATCGAGAATCGCATCGAGATCGACGCGGACCGGATCCCTAGGCAGCAAATCCTCAATTTTAATTTTTTTTCTGATCTTTTTTTCTTCCTTCATAGCTCCCGCTCTCATTCTATTCGACATCTTCTCCCGTTTTCAGGCATCCTGTTTTTCCTGCTCCTGCAGACAGTCTTCGAGCAGATACAAAAGCTCCAGCGCCGAACGGAAACCGGCTTTCTGCTTTCCGCAGATCAGAAATCCCTGCAGACTGCAGTGCTGGCGGAACTGAATCTGAATGCTGACCATCCGCTCGGTTCCGGCCGGAAGCGTGGTCTCCTGCCGGTTTTTCATATCCTCCGTAAATTCCCATTCGTCTTTTTCTTCTTCCCGCAGGCTTCGCATACAGCTTCCCGCATCCGGCATACCGAGCAAATCATAAATCCGGTTCATCCAAAGCAGCATTTCCCCGTATCCCGCAAACGGAACATCGTAATGCAGAAGCGGCAGGCGGATCACACCTTTGGAATGGCTTCCGTTCAGCTCCTGAAAACATAAGAATAATGCTGCATCTGCTGTTGTATGTACCTTTTCTCTGATTTCTTCCATTTCTTTCCTCATAATCTTCTCCATCTGCTCTTTGTATTTCTTTCTATAGTAATGTTATATGTAATATTTATTTTTGGAATATTATACCAAATCTATCTCACATCGTCAATCTGCTTATGCCTCCTTTTCTTTCGATTTTCACTTTCTTTTCTGTGTTTTTTCTACATGGAGTTTGCTTTTTTGATCTTTTTCGAGTTCTGGTGTCGCGGTGCGTCACTGTTCGTCGAACGATTTTATCAGAAGTGAGGCTTTCGGCTTGAATGAAATCCTGTGGATGTGCTAAACTACAGTTTGTAATCGTATGATCGTTCCTGTAATGATTTCATAGTTACAGTATCATGTTTTCCTGCGCCGGACAACCGCTTCGACGTGAACGGCTGCACATCGACGCAAACGGTAAGTAATTCAGAAGGTGGTAATTTTGTATTCAGAGTTGATTTTTCCATTGAATTCCAACGATCCGGTTCTTCTCGAAATTCCGGTCATCATCACACAGGCGCCTCAGAACGAATCCGGTTTCCGCTGGATGATCTCATCTATGTGGAGGCCTGTCAGCACCGGCTGATTCTGCATACCGTTCAGGGTGACTTTTCAACCCGGTGCACATTTGCCGGCCTGACGGTATGTCTTGCCTCAACCGGCCGTTTTTTCCGCAACGGAAAAGGTCTGCTGATCAATTTCTCCCACGTTGCGCTCGTGCAGGCAACCGGCGAGGTTCTGCTGAAAAACGGACAGACCGTCTTCTGCAGCCGCAGACGGAAGCGTGAAACCCGCGAAGCCTTCCTCGCTTATGCCAGAACACTGTCTCGCCGCTTATAATATGATTTTGATTTTCTATGTCCTGCAGCCTTTGATCCACCGATACAAAGAACAGCAGCCTCTGGTTCTGTTTTCGAACCAACGGCTGCTGTCCTGTTTCTGTTTATTTTTCAGTTTTTCCCTGCCGCTTCCATCCGCGCCGCAAACTGCGCATAGAAATCGGTCTTTGTGTCATACGGAAGCAGATAAAACAGCTTCAGAATTCCCATGCTGATCTGCTGCTGCAGCGCGTCATCCTCTGTCCGGCGCGCCTCGTTCTGTTTTTTTTTCAGATAATAATGCCATTCGTTCGTAAACGCTTCATACTTTCCGAGCTCCGGCGTGTCGAGCCAGCGGCGGACTTTGACTTTTGTCTTATTCTCCTTCGGACATTCGCTGACCTGAAGAAAATAGGAAAACGTTCCGTTCTCATACAGCCGTCCCAGCGGAAACATCCGGCAGAAGCCCGGCCGCGCATCGTGAATGCTGCACCGGCCCTCATCATTTAAGAAACTGCACTGGTCTGACTGCTCCGTCATTTTCAGATGCGGCAGAATCACACCGTCCACTACGCGGAGTGAAATATATCCCGCCGTCAGAATCTCCTCCATCGTTTTGCCGAGTTTTCTCTCGAGCCGGTAAAGATCCATCGGGTCGAGCACAATCGAGTCGCCCATCCCGCGGCAGCAGGCGGAGCATCCGCGGCAGTCGTCGCAGCCCACTTTTACCATGTCATTCGCTCCATATCGTTTTCCATCTGAAATCTTGTCTATATCTACGTTCCGTTCCATACTTTCTTCCTGTCTGTTCTTTATTTTTTATACTCAAAATCCGGAATCTGATGCCATCTCTCCCGGAAATAATGTGCCTCCAGTTTCGGCTTGCGGTCGCGGGTGAAGATTCCCTTCTTGTTGCCCTGCACGCGCAGGAGACTCTGGCTCGTCGCAAAGTCCCAGATGCCCGAAAGGTCACTGACAAACCGGGACGATGTCATACTTGGATATAACATACTTTTGTTTCCTCCTTCTCCATTTTTCTTGTATATCCCCCTGCTTTTCCTGCCGGTTTACGTTCCGGCGCGCTCTGCCCCCACGACATGCAGCACCTGGTCCTTTACCTGGAATTTGATTTCCATTCCCGCAAAGGAAAGCCCGTAAATGCGCTCTTCACTGTTCTGATACGATGGGCGCGGGTCCTGCTCCAGCACTTTTTTCAGTGCCTCCCGGCGGTCCGCCGGAATTTTTTTCAGCAGCTCATCCGGAATTTCAACGGGAATGAAGTATTCCTTCGTTTTTTCCGTAAAGCTGCCAAGTGCCTCCGCATGGCTGTCCACATGCGGCAGATACGGTTTGATGTCCAGAATCGGCGTACCGTCCATCAGATCTGCCCCCGACAGATGAAGCACCGGCCCGAGTGCCGGATGCTGCTCCACACGCTCCAGCTTTACCGAAGAAAGCCCGATCGGATTGGGCCGGAACGGAGAGCGCGTTGCAAATACACCGACCCGCTTGTTTCCGCCAAGCCGCGGCGGCCGCACCATCGGTGACCAGGTGTCGCGCACAGCCTCGGAAAACTCCCAGATCAGCCAGAGATGGGAATATTCCTCGATGCCGCGCAGCGCATTCGCATCGCGGAACTCCGGTTCAAAGACGATCGTACTCTTTAATTCTTCAATCAACCCGCTCTGCCGCGGAATCCCGAACTTTTCCGGGAAATCCGTGTGGATCCGGGCAATCACTTTCACTGCAATTTCTTCTGCCAAAACGGTTTTCTCCTTTATCCTTACCAGACTCTGAATAGGTTTATTCTAACATTTTGCCGGAAAAAAGTCCACCTGCCAGCCGGCGGTTGGCGGAAAAGTGTCAGAAAAGGACGGATTTCTCATAATTTGCAAATCCGTTTTTCTATCCTATGACCGCAAAAAAAGAACAGGAACCGTTTTGCTGTTCCGATTCCTGTTCTCTCCTCTTTATGCTCCAAGTTCCCGCATGCCTTTCAGCAGTCCTTCAATCTGTTCTGCTATTTCTTTTACTTTCGCTTCCAGTCCCAGCAGTTCCTGGCGGTACATCTGATTTTTCTCTGTCGTATCAAAAGTATGTACCGTCTGAACCAGAAACGCTCCCGCCTTCGGCTGAAGTTCATCCGGCAGGTGCGTTTCCTTTAAGCGGATCCGAAAGCTTTCCAGATCATTCCCTGCAGCCCTTAAATACTGATTCATGTGGATCCCTGTGTGGCGCATCATCGCTCTGCCCTCGCCGCGTACCTTTGCGTACGTTCTCTGGCTTTTGGCTGCGTACAGTGTCATCTGTACATACATCAGACTGGTCAGTGCCTTTTCTCCGGTCATTGCTGTTTCGTATAATTCTTTTTTCACTCTCTCGCTGCTCATACATTCCTCTTTCCGCCACTTTTGTTCCGCTGGCAACGGTTTGGATTGCTCCGGCAGTTCATGTTGTCTTTGGTATTCAGGAGTATAAAAAAAGACTCCTATCATGACGACTGCCACAATAAAAGTCTTGCGTTCTCATTTGATACGGACGTCTCTCGACATCGGCTGACGATTTCAAACCCACTCGGGATGCGTTTTTGTTTCCCGCGGCGTTTCGCTACTCCCTTTTACTTGTTGATGTGTATATTAGCACACTTCCTGTCGAATTGCAAGTATATTTTTTACATTTTGTCCCTCATTTCATGCAACTTACGTTTTTTCATTTGTGTTTCTTCCTATATAAATGCACCGCCGGAAAGCATACCGCTCCGGCTGCCAGCACGAGAAAAACGATCTCTGCATACATCTTCACATATCCCGCCGCCTGCTCCCACGCCACACCGACCGCAGCACCGGTTCCGACGAGAAGAATGTTCCACACCGTGCTTCCGATGATTGTAAACAGCAGAAATTTCGGCATCTCCATCCGTGCCATCCCGGCGGGGACGGAAATGAGGCTTCGGATGATTGGAATGCACCGGCCGAACAGAACGGCCCGCTGGCCTTTCTTCTGAAACCAGGTAATCGTTTTCCAGGCATCCTCCGCGTGAAATCCGAGAAGCTTCATCGGGCGGCTGTCGAGCAGTTCACTAAGGCTCTCCGGGCTGACAAGCGTTCCCGCTCCATAGAGAACCAGCGCCCCGAGAAGCGATCCTGCCGTGGATGACAGCACAACGCCCGCCGGATGCAGACGGGTGCATGTCGTCAGAAAACCGCCGAACGTCAGAATCACCTCGGAGGGAATCGGCGGAAAGACATTTTCCACGGCAATCAGAATCAGAACGCCGACATATCCAAAGCGGTTGACCATATCCAGGATTACGTTCTGCAAGCTTTCTCCGTTCCAGCAGCTCCGCACCGTTTTGAGACCTGCGGCGTTTTCCCGTCTCTGTTCCGCGTCACGGAATCGCTGCTTTTTCCTTCTTCCCCTGCATTCTATGCACCGCCGCCCCTCTGCATGACCCCTTTTTCCGCCAAAACTTTCCTCTGTTTACGATTCCGTCAGATTTTCTTTGTTTTGTTTTCATCTTCTCTTCAGAAAAGCTTTATCTCATGTACACATTCTGGTCACAATTTTTCCGTATACTAATCTCATCAACAACGAAGGAAACAAACACAAACCTCCATCGTTTTTCTATAAATTTTAACCAGGAGACAGCAAAGCACCCTTGGAAGCATGTCTCCAATGCCAACCTTTCTAATAGATAGATTTCTTTTTCATACCGCCGGGGCCCTAACAAGTCCCGGCCTCTCTCCTTTTTGGGAGATTTTTTATTTTCAGCTCTTTTTTTCCTTAATTTTCTAAAGTTCCCACGATAATTTTTTCTTGCACGGGACTTTTTCGTATAGTAAAATGAAAACAGTTGTTTTTAACAGACACCATGGATAAAAAGGGAGAAAAATACCATGAAGATTGGATTTGACAATGAGAAGTACCTGAAAATGCAGTCTGCGCATATCCGCGACCGCATCAACCAGTTTGACAACAAGCTGTATCTGGAATTCGGCGGAAAGCTGTTCGATGATTTCCACGCATCCCGCGTTCTTCCGGGCTTTGCACCGGACGCCAAACTGCGCATGCTGATGCAGCTCTCCGACCAGGCTGAGATCGTAATGGCGATTTCCGCAGCCGATATTGAGAAAAACAAAATCCGCGGCGACCTCGGCATCACCTATGACAGCGACGTGCTCCGCCTGATTGATGAGTTCCGCGGACGCGGCCTCTATGTCGGCAGTGTTGTCATCACGCAGTATTCCGGACAGCACAGTGCAGACGCTTTCAAGAAGAGACTGCAGAAGCTCGGCATCCCGGTTTACATTCACTACACGATTCCGGGCTACCCGCATAATGTGCCGCTGATCGTGAGCGATGAGGGATACGGAAAGAACGAGTACATCGAGACAACCCGTCCGCTCGTTGTCGTTACCGCGCCGGGACCGGGAAGCGGAAAGATGGCAACCTGCCTTTCCCAGCTCTACCATGAGCACAAACGCGGTGTAAACGCCGGCTATGCAAAATACGAGACCTTCCCGATCTGGAATCTGCCGCTGAAGCACCCGGTCAACCTGGCTTACGAGGCTGCTACCGCCGATCTGAACGATGTCAACATGATCGACCCGTTCCACCTCGAGGCATACGGCGTGACAACCGTCAACTACAACCGTGATGTCGAGATTTTCCCGGTTCTGCGTGCGATCTTCCAGCAGATCTTCGGCGAGAGCCGTACAAATCCCCGACTGACATGGGCGTCAACATGGCCGGAAACTGTATCATTGATGATGAGGCATGCCGTGAGGCTTCCCGTCAGGAGATCATCCGCCGCTACTACACTGCTGTGGACGGTATCGCAGACGGCTCCCGCTCCGAGACTGAGGCTTACAAAATCGAGCTTCTGATGAAACAGGAAAACATCGTTGCCGCAGACCGTACCACCGTTTCCCCGGCTCTTGTCCGTGCCGAGGCGACCGGCGCACCGGCTGCTGCCATGGAACTGCCGGACGGACGCGTCATCACCGGAAAGACCGGCGATCTGCTCGGATCGAGCGCGGCGCTTCTGCTGAATGCATTAAAAGAGCTCTCCGGCATCGACCATGACGTACATGTTCTCTCACCGGAATCCATCGCTCCGATCCAGACCCTGAAAACCAAGTACCTCGGAAGCAAGAACCCGCGTCTTCATACCGACGAGGTTCTGATTGCGCTGTCTGCTACTGCTGCACAGAGCGAGGATGCACAGAAAGCACTCTCCTGCCTGCCGCAGTTAAAGGGCTGCCAGGTGCACTCCAGCGTTATGCTCTCCGATGTGGACCGCAAAATGTTCCAGCGTCTGGGATGCGATCTGACCTGTGAGCCGAAATTTCAGTAAATAATTTTTATATCTTGGACATAAAAAATCCAGGGCATACGGTACTTTCCGTACCTGCCCTGGATTTTTTCTTTTCCGGCTTCTGTTTATAAATTTTCTTTTCCGAATCCCATTGGCAGCAGCTCCTCGAGTGTCATTTCTTTCCAGGAACCGTCGCCCTTGCAGAGAAGGACGAGAAATTTGTTCGGATCAACGAATTCCCGCAGCACCTGACGGCAGACACCGCACGGTGTGCAGAAATCCTCCGGCTCTGCCTCTCCCGGGCCGCCGCAGACGGCGATCGCGTCAAATTCCGTTATGCCCTCGGATACGGCTTTGAAGACCGCGGTGCGCTCCGCGCAGTTTGTCGGTGTATACGCCGCATTTTCAATGTTGCAACCGGTATAAATCGCTCCATTCTTTGCCAGAACCGCCGCGCCTACGCGGAATTTCGAATACGGCACATACGCAAATTTCCGCGCTGCCAGAGCCTGTTTTACCAGCTCCTGTTTTATTTCTGTACTGATTTCCTGTTTCATATCCAGCATCCCCTTTCCAGTATCCCCTTATTTTTTCTTTCTTATTTCTGATCTTCCCGGATCAGAATCCGCAGTGCCTCGATGGCTACCTGAATCGCACCTTCCGTATCGTGCGTAATGTGGTTCTCCATGCCGCGTTTCACTCTCTCCTGATTTCCCATCACAAGAAAATCGGATCCGGCACGGACGCCGCGGGCACTTGCCACGATAAAGAGTGCCGCCGATTCCATCTCTGACGCTTTGCACCCAAGTTTCATCCATGCATCCCATTTTTTCAGCAGCTCATCGCCGACCGGCATCTGCTCCGGGTCGTGCTGGCCGTAGAAGGAATCCTTGCACTGTACCACGCCCGCATGCCATTTTTTCCCAAGATTCTTTGCCGCCTGCACCAGCGCATTCGTCACGGTAAGGTCTGCGACTGCCGGGAACTCGATCGGTGCGTATTCCTTTGACGTTCCCTCCGCACGGATCGCTCCCGTTGCCACCACGATATCGCCGCCCTCTACATCGAGTGCCATACCGCCGCATGTTCCGACGCGGATAAACGTATCGGCGCCGCACTGGATCAGCTCTTCCATCGCGATGGAAGCCGACGGACCGCCGATGCCGGTAGATGTAACGGAAACCTTTACACCGTCCAAAGTACCCGTATAAGTCACAAATTCCCGGCTGTCTGCGACGAGCACCGGGTTCTCAAAGTAAGCTGCAATTTTTTTACACCGTTTGGGATCTCCCGGCAGAATCACGTACCGTCCCACATCGCCTTTTCGGATCTGCAGATGATACTGCAACCCTTCTTCTCCTGAATAATTCTGCATATGCAAAAACCTCCTTTGTATTTTCGTATTCTCATAGTTCTATTTTACCACAGGCCGTACCGCAAATACAAGGCTTGACACCATTTCACCGCCCCTTTCATTACGGATATAATCACGTTCCGCAGTTGCCTTTTCCCATTCGGGATGCTACAATAGGCACAGAAACCAGAGTTCTTACTTTCATTTTTACAAGGAGGGATTATTTTATGAGTTCCTATGTCATCAGCTGCTGCTCTACAGCAGACCTTACCGAAGAACATTTCTCCAAACGGGAAATCTCATACATCTGTTTCCATTACAAATTAAATGACACCGAGTACGCGGACGATCTCGCAAGTCCATGCCGTTCGATCAGTTTTATGCCGCCATGGCCGCCGGCGCTTCCACGAAAACATCCCAGGTGAATGCCGATGAATTTGAAGCCTATTTTGAAACATTCCTGCAGGACGGCAAAGACATTCTCCACGTCTGCCTCTCCTCCGGCATTTCCGGTGTCCTGAATTCTGCGATGATCGCCAAAGCCGACCTTGAAGAGCGCTACCCGGAACGGAAAATCCTCATCGTGGATTCCCTCGGCGCTTCCTCCGGCTATGGTCTTCTGATGGACCGCCTTGCCGACCTGCGCGATGAAGGAAAACCGCTGGAAGAGGTTTACGATTTTGCGATGAAAAACCGCCTCAAAGTCCATCACTGGTTCTTCTCCACGGACCTCACCTTCTACGTGCGCGGCGGCCGCATCTCCAAAGCCTCCGGCGCAATCGGCGGCTTTCTCGGCATCTGCCCGCTGCTCAACATGGACAACGAAGGACGGCTGATTCCGCGGTTCAAAATCCGTACGAAGAAAAAAGTCATCAAAAAAATCGTCGACCAGATGGAAGAAAACGCCGAGGGCGGCCTCTCCTACTCCGGCAAATGCTACATTTCCCAGTCCGCCTGCTACGACGATGCGCGGGCCGTTGCGGATCTTATCGAGGAACGCTTTCCCAATCTGAACGGAAAAGTCGAGATCAACAACATCGGAACCACCATCGGCAGCCACACAGGGCCGGGAACCGTGGCATTGTTTTTCTGGGGGAAAGAACGGGTGGATTAACTCTCCTGCACTTCCATCTAAAAACAGGAAAGAAAAAGGCTCTGTCCATTTGGGCAGAGCCTTCTTGTTTTCCTTCTATTCTTCTATCTTCCCTCTCCAACATTTCCGCACCAGTGCAAACACCAGATACCCGATGGCTGCTCCAAGCGTATTCGTCACAACATCATCTAACTGGCAGAAGCCGCGCTCTGTTAAAAGCTGCACAGTTTCCAACATCATGCTCGTGGCAAATGCCGCATACACACAGTACCACCATCTCCGAAGAAACGGCACCGCCGCCGGCAGTAATGCACCGAACGGCAGAAACAGCAGAATATTTTCCACAAAATACCGGTCCGGCAGACGCTGGTTTCCCCAGGTTTCAAACAGCTTCAAATCCACACCGGTTCTCGAACCCGGTTCTCTCGAAAGCAGTGTAATCGAAATCAGCATGGCAAAATAGACGGCTACCAGAAACCACGCCAGAAGCTGCCCGCCGTGCAGCGCACGGTACTGCTCCAGCCGTTTCCGTTTCTTCTGGATCTGCTGATTTTTCCACGCCGCCGCAACCGTCACAAAGCCGACACCGACTGCAACCGCATGCGGCAGATACCGGAATGTATCAAAAATATCCTGTTCAATCGTTGTCAGATAAAGAGGAATTGCCATTTACATCACCTTCCGTATTTTCGCGGCTGATCGGAAACACCCGCGAGATAATCGAGACTGCAGTCATACAGCTTTGCCAGCGTAATCAGACAGTCCAACGGAATCTCACGAATGCCTTTTTCATACCGGTTGTAGGTGTCCGGGTGACTGAAAATCTTCCGCGCCGCCTGCGTCATCGAGTAACCGCGTTCCAGACGGAGCTCTTTCAGCCGGATCAGCATTTTCTCCCGCTCCGGCGTTTCTTCTATTTTTCTGTGCATAGAGTTCCTTCTTTTTATTCCGTCTCCGCCGCTGCTTTTTCTGCCTCCGGCACATACCCCGGATTGTCGTCGTATCCTTCCAGGAAATTGTGGCGGATGCCGTGCTGCTTGTAGCCGACCACGGTGTCAATGTTGACATTTTCGACACTGCGGAAAATATTGCTCTCCACGAACGGATTCACCTTTTTCAGGTTTTTGATCAGTTCCTTGATCTCCACGCGTTTCGAACGATTCTCCTCGTTATTGCAGGTCGTGCAGGTATCGGTAAACTTGCAGGCACACTGGATGAAATGCAGACCGTTATAATCTCTCCACGCCTTGATATCATCCTCGCGCACCAGATACAGCGGGCGGATCAGCTCCATGCCCTCGAAGTGGATGCTGTGAAGCTTCGGCATCATCGTCTGCACCTGCGCACCGTAGAGCATTCCCATGAGGATTGTCTCAATGACATCATCGTAATGATGGCCGAGTGCGATCTTGTTGCAGCCAAGCTGCTGTGCAAAATGGTACAGATGGCCGCGGCGCATTCTCGCGCAGAGGTAACACGGCGAATTTTCGACATGGTAAACCGAATCGAAAATATCGGTCTCGAAAATCGTGATCGGAATATGGAGGCTCTTTGCGTTATCCTCGATCACCTTGCGGTTCTCCGGGCTGTATCCCGGGTCCATGACAACGAATTTTACTTCGAAATCAAATTTATTGTGAAGCTTTAACTCCTGAAAGCATTTCGCCATCAACATCGAATCTTTTCCGCCGGAAATACAGACAGCGATTTTATCGCCCGGTTTTACCAGCTCGTATGTGTTGATCGCTTTCGTAAATTTGGACCAGATCGACTTTTTGAATTTTTTGCGGAGACTCTTCTCCACGTCTGCCGCCTTGTCCTGCTCCTCCGGCGCGCTCATCACATCCATCAGCCAGGCGATGTAACCGCCCTCCAGGCTCACAGCGTCCCAGCCCTTTTCCTGTAATTCTTCCGCCGCTGCGACACTGAACCGGCCGCGGTTGCAGCAGATAATCGTCTTTTTGCTCCGGTCAATCGCATCACTTGTCTCGATTTCTTCTGTCTTCATCACAAGCGCTCCCGGAATCGCGCCGTGGGAGATCTCTACCGCATCGCGGATATCGACGATCTGATAGCTTGACGGATCGAGCTCTTTTAGTTCTTTTATTGAAATACTGGTACTCATGTAATTTTTCCTTTTCTAATTAAAATGCCTTACTTTTCTTCATTCTTTCATTGTATCGTTTTTTCTGTGACTGTCAAGAAAAAACGCACAAAAACGGGGAGTCTCTGAACATTCGTTTCAAATCCTCCCCCACTTTTTTATTTTTTCCGAATATCCGCCATCGTCTTCAGCAGAAGTTCTTTCTTCCAGAAGACCAGCCCTGCACTTGCGAGCAGAATCGCGTAACGCAGGATCCTGTACGGGAAAATAAGATTGCAGATGATGCTTGCTCCAATCAGAAAAGCGGAGCACGCCACAAGAAATCCTGGACTCATCAGATTTTCCTGGATTCCTTCGTTCACCAGAATCCGTTTGCTCACAATGTAATGGCCGACTGAATACAGCATATAGCATGCCAGCGTCGTGTAACCGGCCGCGATGTAACCGAACAGGCGGATAAAAATAAAGTTCAGCACCACATTCGCTCCTGCCGCCGCCATGGATGCAGCCATCAGAAACTGTGTTTTTTCATAATAAAACTGCGGCATCGAGAGAATATTATAAATGAAGATAAAGAACACACTCGCTGCCACCGGCGGAATGACGTACACCGCCTCGCGGTACTTCGGTGATCCGAAAATCAGCACCAGCTCCGGGCTGATCAGCATCAGCGCCACGGCTATGCCGACCACTACAATGCTCAGCAGCTGCAGCACCTTCCGCATCGAGCGGATGTCGCCCTTTTTGATCTTGCTGTACATCCACGGTGTCAATGCACTGTTCATACCGCTGATGAAAAGCTGCACCAGCATACCAATGCTGTACGCCAGCCCGTACAGCGCAACTTCCGTCTTTCCGACCATCTTGTCGATCATGATGCGGTCGCCCTGATTCAGGATAATACCGGACAGATAATGCGGCACAATCGGAATTCCGATCCGCAGTGCGTAGCCCCAGTATTCCTTCGAAAAGAACTCTTTTCCTTTGCAGAACTGGAACACAATAATCGGCACGCAGATACAGATCTGCACTCCGACGATACCCAGGATCCTCATCATGGCCGTACCGCCATTCATGCGGATCAGCACCAAGCTCGCAATCGGGTTCATCAGCGCCTGCAGAATCGTCACACAGACCAGAATCCGGTACCGATACTCAAACCGCTGCCGCCCCGACCAGTAAGAAAGCGCCGGACTCAGCAGCGCTTCCAAAAACATCAGCAAAATCATGGATTTCGGCAGATTTAAAATCTTCTCCCAGAAACCCGATGTAAAACAATACAATGCAAAAACCGCACCCGTAATCACAAGCGTCAGTCCCTGCATTGCAGATGTATATTCATCCCGCTGCTTCTCGTACTTTGCCATCGCATTGTCATAAACACCATTAAATAAATACAGCGATGTCATAATCGTCAAAATCTGCAGCCAGGACAGATAAACCGTATAGGTCCGTACTCCTCGGTGCTCATCAGACGCGTGAAAATCGGAACTGTGATGAACGAAATGCCCTTCTGTAAGAAACTGCAGATCGTAAACCAAAGCGCCGCCTTCGCCTGGACGGAGAGAGAACGGTATTTTGAGGTAATGTTCATGTAAAATAGAACTCCTTGCTGTTGGTTATTTGCGTGTTTTATGGTAACACAAAATGGTGGGGACTGCAAGAGGAACATCCATTAAAATCCCCCATGTGAACGCTTCCATTCAACCATGGGGGATTCTCACTGCTTTATGTGTTTCGATTCCCAAATGTCATAGGTATCCCTTCTTATTTTTAAATCTTTAATGGATACCCATTCATTTCCAGCCAGCATCGCTTCTTTCACACGATTCTCCAGAACCGTATACAATTCATACTCCGTTCCGCTGAACTCATCGCCTTCATCGGCCCCGTATGTATCAATCCCGGACTCATCCTGCTGTGGTTCCATGGGTTTAATATCGCCCGTCGGCAATGTAACATCCTCATTTTCGTCCGCAAACGCCTTTTGCGGCATCACAAAAATGGATGCCGCAAGCAGAAACAAAAATGCTGTCAGTTTAACGATTCTCTTTTTTCTCCTCTCCATGCGCTTTTCCTCCCTGCAATTCTTCTAAATACAGTTTTGCATCTTTTAAGAAGCTGACCGCAATCATCACGATCACAATGCCGATCGGAAATGCCGCTACGATACTGACAGACTGCAGACTGTTCATGGAACTCTCTGCAAAAAGAAGTGCAATCGGAAGCAGGATCAGCAGGATACACCACATCAGCTGAATTCCTTTTGCCGGCTCTTCGCCGTCTTCCAGTTTCCGGTAGCTGTAGCACGATGCCGTCAATGCGATCGAGTCGAACGATGTCGCATAAAATGCAACCATCGTAACTAATACAACAACCATAATCAGCGGTGCACACGGCATGGTTTTGATCATCGACACGATCAGATGATATAAATCTCCATTTTCATTATACTGCGAAATGAAATCAATTGCACCTGAAATCTGCTTTCCCATCGAATAATTTCCAAGAATAATAAAGCTGACAAGCGTGGAACCCACACCAAAACCGTATCCGCCGATAATTGTCTGGCGCACGGTTCTTCCGCGGGAAATGCTGCCAATGAAGAACGGTGCTGCCACACACCATACCATCCAGTATGCCCAGTAATAAATGGTCCAGTTCTGTGGGAAGTTTGTCGTACGCATCGGGTCCGTATACGTTGATAAGCCGATAAAGTTCTGAATCATTTTTCCAAGAGAAGAAAATCCAGTTTCAATAATATACCGCGTCTCTCCCCCAAACAGCAGGACGAAGGCAAGGAGTCCGAAAAACAGATAAATGCACACCTTGGCCAGAATGCTGATTCCTTTGAATCCATGCAGAAGAGAATAGGTATAAACACAGCAGGTGATCAGAAGAATGATAATATTAATCACAGTTCTGCTGACTTCCATATGGAACAGCTCGCCGATGATTTCCGCCATCAGAGGAGTTGCCACACTAAAAGTGGTAGCAGTTCCGGCCAGCAGTGCAAAGACAGCCAGAAGGTCAATCAGACGGCCGCCAATTCCATCTGTCTGTTTTCCCAGAATCGGACGGCACGCCTCGCTGTATTTCTGACGGTTTCGTTTTCTTACATGAAGCATAAAGCCAAACGCAACAGCCAGTACCAGATAGAATCCCCACGGGATAAAGCTCCAGTGAAACAGTGGAAATACGCCTGCCCAGTCCTGAATGCTGCCAAGTTCTGCGATGTGAGGATCTGTTGCGTACAAAATCCACTCAGAGAACGAATAAAACAGAATATCTGCTGCCAGACCACAGGTAAACATCATGCATCCCCATGCAAAAAAGGAATATTTTGGCTTTTCATCCGGCTTTCCAAGCACAATATTTCCGTATTTGGAGCCTGCCAGAAACAGAGACAGAAAGAAAATGCCAAGTCCGATGACCAGGTAATACGTTCCAAAGGTGTCTCCAAACAGAAATCGAATCTGGCCAAGTACCTGATTCGACTGCTCCGGTGCAAAGAAAAATACGATACATAGAGCAACGATCAGCGCCAGAGGCACCAGCGTGATCATCCAGTCGATTTCTTTTTTCTTCTGTTGGTTCTTACTGTTCATTTTCTTCCCTTTCTGCGTAATCCGCATACGATGCATCGAGTGCAACAAGTTCGCTGAAATTGTCTACTTCTATGATATCCTCTGCCTTCATTGGCCGGATGCCAAGCTGATACTCTTTCGGGTAACAGAACATTGCCACATCGTCCCAGTAAATCTGACGGTTTTTCTTTACTTCAAACTCCTGCTCCAGATGGCCTTTCAGCCGCTTTCCATCTTCTGCTGTCCATCGGGAAATGCTGTATAGCTGCCATCCGCCCTTTCCGCCGGTTCTGCTGCAGCCTGTCACAATGCCGTTTTCCACGGTCTGCAGCCACTCGTCGGTCTCATCATCCGTCCACACGCTGTTGTAACCGGATCGCTCAAACTCCGGTGCCAGAATTTCCGGATGATAGATGATCTGGTCACCGTCAAGAATAAACGCATTTTCCAGATGTTCCCGCGCCACATACAGCGATGCGATGTTGTTGCAGGTATCGTACCACGGATTGTCGATCAGCTTCAGACCCGGGTACTCCTCTTCCAGTGTCTGGAACTGTTCCTTGAGGTAACCGACTACCACGTAAATTTCTGTGATTCCGTTTTTGTGCAGTCCATCGATGACGGTATCAATCATCCGCACACCGTTTACCCGGACCAGCGGTTTTGGTGTTTTTAACGTTACCGGCTTCATCCGGTTTCCGAGGCCTGCCGCCATAATAATGGCACGCTCTACTTTGTACATGTTTCTTTTCCTTCCTCTCCCAGTTCCTGCTGGACTATTTTGTAATAATCTTTTGCATAGCGGTACTGCCGCAGGGAATATTCTCCGAATTCCACGCCTAATTTCCGTTTATATTCGCACCAGTTGCTCCAGAGCAGACCGCAGACCGCGATGTAGCAGTAGATTTTTATGCGTGTTCTGTCGTCACAGTTTCCTTCAAAATAAAGATCAATCAGATGATCCACCTGCTCTTTTTTGTAGAGAGAATAGATACAAAACATTGCGATATCCACATGCGGATCCTGCATTCCGGCGTATTCCCAGTCGATCAGGCGGATCTCCTCTTTTCCGTTTTCTTCCACAAACAGAAAATTGTCCGGCACAGCATCAATGTGGGTGAGCACCCGCTCTCCGGCATTTGCTTCGATGTAATCCTTTAACTGAAGCACATGCGCTTTCGTCTTTTCGTAATCTTTATATGCTGACGGAGTTCCTTCCCAGAGGCTTTCATAGTATTCCATCTGTCCGAACAGGTCGAAGGAATGGTCTACTCTTAATTTCTGCCCGTGAAACTCCCGCAGTTTCTTCATGCATTTCTGAAGATCTTCTTCCTTTTCTGCATCGCAGACCCGCGCACCTCGAGATATTCTGTGATTTTGTAGCCGTTCTCCGGGTTAATATAGGCAATCTCATCACAGATCCTGCGGCCGGCGATCGTCTGATAGACGGCTGCTTCCTGGCGGCGGTTGATCAGCTGATCTGTTCCCTCTCCCGGGATACGCATAATGTATTTTTTATCTTTGCAGGAGAATAAAAAGGATCGATTTGTCATTCCCTTTTTCAGAACTGTAATGTTTGTTACTTCGTCCTGCTGTGCTCCAAGTGCTTCACAGATCACCTGAATGGCATCCGTCTGCAGCTGGCTGGAATCGCTGTCAATCTCACGCAGCTGCTCATAAGTATTAATTTCTACGGCATCTGCTGCATGTACAACACGGGCGGTCACAATCATTCTGTCTTTCCGGTATAAGGTTTCCTCCCAGAACGCTCCGTCGTATCGGGAATCTCTTCCCAGTTCTTCCAGACGCTCCCGCACGATCTCCGCTTCTGTTTCCAGCAGATAACAGATGCCGATCATCGCGTTTCCGCCTGCCTGTTCTTTCTGTACGACCAGCTCCTGCTTCCGGTTTACGCGGACGGTACTGTCATCATCCACCAGATCGCTGACCATGTACCAGGAATATAATTCGTTTCTGCTGTATGGATTCTTTTCACACCAGATATCACAGGGAATGATGTAGCTGTTTGATAAATGGGCTGCCGCCGTTTTCAGGGAATGCAGATTGTTTTTCGACACATAGTCCGGAGCGACGATCAATTCTACGCCGTATTCATCGATCAGATATTCATACTGCTCTTTCATAAATCCGACAACGACGTAAATCTCTGTAATGCCGACTTCATGAAGCTGACGGATTGTGCGCTCTATCAGCCGCTCTCCCTTGATTTCCAGAAGTCCTTTCGGTGTCTCTGTATTAATCGGAACCATCCGCATACCAAATCCGGCGGCAAGGATAATGGCGTTTTTCGGCGCTTTCTCTTTTGCCTCACGCAGTGTCTTTTCCGTCGGACGGATCTCTTCATCCAGGTAACCTTCTGAAATCAGTTCCTTGATCGAACGATTGACGATTCCAAGCGAATGGCCGGTCTGTGCGGCAAGGATACGCTGATTGATGAAGGGTTCTTTTATCAGGTTGTTCAATATATCTTGTTTTGAGTTGTTCATATACTTCCTTCTTTCATTTTTCATGAACTTTTGTTTTCGATTATACCATAACTTTATGACTTTTTCAATCCCCTGTGTGTTAGGATAGTTGTCAGTGAAAGATAATTACTTTTGTGGTAGTATATATGTGACTTCCTATAAAATTAACTCTCATAAAATTCCTTTTAAAGTATGCTACAACTGGCTTAAAGCAAGAACATGTCGAAACGAGAGTTAATATTTCAGGAAGTTCACATAAAAAGGTCCAAATAATTAACATTATTTGGACCACCTGTCAAAGGAAGCCTTTTTCCTTTTCGCCGTCATCAGGACTTCTTTGCGCTTCCATTCATAAATTTTTCTTAAAATTTACCTTTATTTTACCACACTACTCCCAAAACTACAATATATCTCCATTTTTCATTTTTTTTACATAGAACCTTTCTGGCCTAATACAATCAGTACAGTTTTAAACAAAATCTTAATATCCAGCATAAAGGACCATTCTGAAATGTACTTCGTATCCAGTTTTACAACCTCTTCAAAATCTGTAATCTCGCTTCGTCCGCTTACCTGCCACATACCAGTCAGTCCCGGCTTGATTGCCAGTCTTGCTCTGTGATGGAGCTCATATTTCTCCCACTCATCCACTGTCGGCGGACGGGTTCCTACAAGGCTCATGTCGCCTTTTAACACATTGAAGAACTGCGGGAATTCATCCAGCGAGGTTTTGCGGATAAAGTTTCCGATTCCTTTGCCTGGTCCTTTTTCGCTTCCGATGACACGCGGGTCATTCTCCATTTTGAACATCAGACCATCGCTGACGCGGTTCTGTTTCATCAGTTCTTTTTTCCGCTCTTCCGCATCCATGTACATGCTACGGAACTTGTAAATTTTGAATTTTCTTCCGTTCTTTCCGACACGGTACTGTGAGAAGAAGATCGGGCCCGGAGACTTGATATAAATCGCAGGGGCAACGAACAGGAAGATGATTCCGGTCAGAATACATCCGGCAAGACCGCCGCAGATGTCCATGATTCGTTTCAGCACAAGCTGTCCTGCGCTTGCCATATTGATGCAGGTGGTGACCACGGTATAGTTGCCCATGCGCTCTACAGTCTGATTTTTTCCCTGCATTTCGTTCACGTCCGCAATTTTTACGTGGATCGTAATGCCCATCTCGGCGAATGCGTCGAATACTTTCTGCGGGATTTCTCTGCCTTCCGGCAGAACGATCAGCACTTCGTCGAACCACTCACGGCAGACATACTCAGCTGCATCTGCAAGGTTCGATACCACCGGTACGCCGTGGATTTTGTGTCCGGTTCTGTCCTGGTCTACGAGAACAACGCCAGTCGGACGAACGCCGATGTAATCGAAATCCAGCATGCTCTTTACAACGGACTGTGACTGTTTTTCGGTCGTGATGATCAGAAGCGAACGGCCGCTGTGTTCCCCGCTGCTGCGTTTCTTTACCACAGCCTTCCATCCGATGCGCATCAGATAGGAAAGCATTCCGTACAGAGCACCGGTCAGCATAATGGTTGCTCTGGAGAACTGATCTCCCTCCTGAATCAGGAACAGGTAGAATACACCAAGAACGATGATGTATACCATATTTTTTACAGTCATTCCGATTTCCACGAGGTATCCGCGCTTCATGACGTTTTTGAAGGAATCGTCAAAAAACATGATCATCAGCTGGATCAGAGCGAATACGATAGCCTCATTTCGGTAAATTGGGCTTTCATATGGCTTAAAACTGTGATGTCTTAAGAAATAACCCATGACGAAAGCCAGCTGAAGACAGATAATATCAAGAACCATAAAATCCAGATGCTTCAGCCATCCTGTGGATGATTTTTTGTACATACCTTTCTCCCCTGTCGTATTTTTTTCGCCGTACTCGTAACATTCTCTTGTTTCGCATAGTTTTTCTAGCTTTTATATTACCATTTTCACTAAAACCTTCTCATTTTTTCTGGTACTATGCATTTGTAATATCTTCTGTGACGAATACAGAACCATTTTTTTCTTTATTCCAAATATTCTATCCCATTTCTACTTATTTGTAAAGGTGTGGACACACTTTTGGACATAATTATTTCACATTTTTGCAAATTATTACATTTTATATTATTTCATCACATCCAGAATCTGTAATGTTTTCATCTTCTTTTCGACATAGCGATGGAGATATGCACGCAGCAATCGTTCCAGTTCGTCCAGGATCTCTTCATTTACAGTAAAACCATACAGCTTCGCCAGCGGTGCCGCAATGATATAGCGGCATGCCAGCACGGTGCCCGGCTGCAGCGGCCATGGATCTCTGATGGTTTTTCCACAGTTTGGGCAGTAGATGGCGCTGTCGCGCAGGGAGAAAACGGTCAGATTCTCTTTCGTGCTGCACTCCATGCAGGAGAACATCTGCGGTGCTTCTCCGCTGATCGTGATCGTCCGCAGTTCGAAGATGCACCGGACCAGGCGGAGGTCCTGTTTTCCGCGACGGATGGCGTTCATCGTCACGTACAGAAGGTTAAGCATCTGGGTTTCATCGTTTCCTTCCTGGCCGAAATATTCGGCCAGTTCCAGAAAATAAAAGCCGTAATAAACGCCGGGCTGCATCTGCGCCAGGTCGAGGAAGTATTCTTTAATGTTTGCGCCGGAGAGGGTGTAGCTGTCACGGCCCTCGTAGACCTGAAACTCGCCGAAGACGAACGGATTGGAGACGGCCATCAGCGGGCTTTTCATGCGGCGGGCGCCGCGCGCGAAGGCAGTGATTTTGCCGAGCTCCCGGGTCAGGATCACGACGCGCTTGTCATACTCTCCGACCGGGGAGGCGGATAATACCATTCCGCTTACATTGATTGGTTCTCGCATGTTTCTTCCTTATTATAATGCAATATTATAAATCGAGTTTCTTTTTATCATATCCGAAGTTCTTCACAAGGAAATCGCTGTCGCGCCAGTCTTTTTTGACTTTGACCCAGAGCTTCAGATTGACTTTCTGCTCCAGCATCTGCTCCAGCTCATACCGCGCGTTGCTTCCGATCTTCTTGAGCATCGCGCCCTGTTTTCCGATGATGATGCCCTTGTGGGAATCGCGCTCGCAGATGATGGTCGCATCAATATCAACGATTTTTCCGTTCGGGCGGTCTTTCATCTGGTCGATCACAACGGCGATGCCGTGCGGGATCTCTTCGTTTAAGGCGTACAGTGCTTTCTCGCGGATAATCTCAGCCACGATCTGGCGCATCGGCTGATCGGTGATGGTGTCCTCATCGTAGAACTGCGGGCCGTACGGCAGATATTTGAAGATGCTCGGAATGATGTCATCGGTGTTCTGATGGCGGAGTGCCGAGCACGGAATGATCTCGGCAAACTGGAACAGCTTGCGGTACGTATCGATGAATTCCAGGATTTTATCTTTCTCCACGGTATCGGTCTTGTTGATAATGAGGATGACCGGCGCATTGACTTTCTCCAGGATCTCTGCGATATGGCGCTCTCCTGCTCCGATGAAGTTGCTCGGCTCTACCAGCCAGAGAATCACATCGACTTCTTTTAACGTTTTCTCAGCTACATCGACCATGTACTCGCCGAGCTTATTTTTCGCCTTGTGGATACCCGGTGTGTCGAGGAACACGATCTGTCCCTCGTCACACGTATAAACGGTCTGGATGCGGTTGCGGGTGGTCTGCGGTTTCTTGGATGTAATCGCAATCTTCTGTCCGATCAGGTGGTTCATCAGCGTGGATTTTCCCACGTTCGGACGGCCGATCAGGGCTACAAAGCCGGATTTATAATTTGCATTGTTTTCCATTGCTGTCTCTTCTCCTCATTTATAAGTTCTCTACGTTCTTAAACAGTTCTTTCTCTTTCTGAATGGCTGCTTCGCTTCCGACAACGCAGATGTTGTTCTGTTTTAAGGCTGCATCTACAAGGTCTGCCAGTGCATGAATGTCATCCAGGGTTGCATCGAGGATCTGATCTCTCTCCTGCTGGAAGTCTGCTTCGGTGATGCCGTTGAACCATGCGCTCTCGGAGGTCTGGCCTTTTGCGGACGGGTTCATCGGGACGTCGAGTTCGCTGATCGTTCCGATGATGTATTTGGTCATCTGGCGCTCGTCTGCTTCGAAATTGCGCACGTAATCGCCGATACCGCGGTATACTTCAAGGGTTCTTCCGACGTTCGGGTCACGGTAGGAAGAAATGCACGCGTTTCCGCCTCTTCCGAAAGCTCCGCCGCAGCCGTAAGCGCCGCCTTTGACACGGATGTTGATCCACAGATAGTCATAGCTCAGCATGACACGCAGGATGCGCAGGGCTCCTGTGTAGTCGTAGCCTTCGCGCTCGAAGTTTCCACAGAGTGCCACGTACTGTACCTGGCCGGAGGTCTGGAAGGCTTCGTTTTTCTGTTCAAAGTCATACACAATGCTGCCCGGCTCCACTTCGTCGGTGTACAGATTCTCTTTGAATGCTGCGATTTTTTCTTCCAGCGGTGCGTAGCCTGTCTCGTCTGCTGTATAGGAGACGGTCAGATTCTCTTTGCGGAAGATGTATTTCATCAGGGTCTGCAGATTTTTAATCAGTTCTGCTTTTTTCTCATCGAAGTTCTCGTCCAGATCTTTTAAGAGTTGGTAGAAGCCGATGCCTGCGATGCGGTCCTGGAAATTGCTCATCGGGGAGTAATAGGAAGCTGCACGCATCACAGCCGTTGCATTTCCGGCGGAAGACAGGCGGTTCTGCAGGCCGGATTTCATGCTGGAGATGATCTCGTGAAGACGTTTCTCGTCATCCAGGCGGGAGGTGTTCAGGATTTCCTCGATCATTTTCATGACGAAATCCAGTTTGTCGTACAGGAATTTCGCGCGGATGCCGAACATTCTGCGGCAGTCGTCATCATTTTCCGGAATGCGGAATACCTGCATTCCGCAGTTGATGCCGCCGGTCTGTGCATTGATCTCGTTGAACAGTTCGCCGTAGGTGTAGTGTTCGGTGTCCACATAGCCGAGAACGGATTTTAATACGCCCATGTACGGGATCAGATCGTTCGGCACATTTTTCGTATCAAACAACAAGCTTAAGTAACCGATGCCGTTCGTGAATACGTTGTGATGAAGCACTGTCGTTCCATCGACTTCATGCTCGTCATTGTAAAGTTTGATAGACTCACGTTTGATATCGCTTCGTTTCAGGAGCGGAATCGTCTCGAGTGCTTCCTCGCTCTCCTCTTCTTCCTGATATGCTGCCAGCTCTTTGGTGTCAGCAATGATTTTCTCGATCTCTTCTTTTGACAGGCTCTCTTTGTATTTCTGCAGTTTTTCTGCGGTCTTTGCATCATTTTCTGCGGCAAGACCGGTCTTTGGAATGAGGGTCACGATGGAGGCATGGGTGTTGTCCAGCAGATACGTCTGGATCAGGTTTTCGAAATAGCCTTCTTTTGCCAGTTTTTTCAGCTCATCGTAGATTGCAAGCTGCTGCAGGTAGGCGAACGGTTTGTTCTCGTCGTACAGCCAGCTGTCGAAGACGTCAATGCCGTACATCAGGCCCTCGGGAAGCTGGAGAAGTCCGCCTCACGGAAACGGAATTCGAAATAGTTGATGCCTGCCTCGATGGCTTTCTGATCCATGCCGTTTTTCACGATATCCTCGAGGGTGCCGCGGATGATGGACAGGAATTTTTCTTTCTCATTTTCATCGGCGTTCTTGGCTACGATGGAGAAGAATGGCTGCAGGATGCCGTCCTCGTAGGAGCCGTAAACATCTTTTCCGATGTGTGCGTCAAGGAGTGCCTGTTTGACCGGGGCTCCCGGTGCGTCAAGGAGTGCATACTCCAGAACAGAAAATGCCACGTTTAATTTTACATCCAGACCGCTGCCGATGACCATGTTGTAGGACAGGTACGCATTGTTTTCAAGCGGATCGCCGTCGAGTACCGGGTACTCGTGTACAATGTCGAGGGTCTCTGCAAATGGTTTCTGATACGGAATTTCGGATTTTACTTCTTTTGCATTAAAATGGGACAGGTATTTTTCATCCATCCATGCCAGTTTTTCTTCCATATCCATGTTTCCGTACAGGTAGATATAGCTGTTGGACGGATGGTAATAGGTCTGATGGAAATTCAGGAAGTTTTCGTAGGTCAGGTTCGGGATGCAGGACGGATCTCCGCCGGATTCTACGCCGTACGGAGTGTCCGGGAACAGGGTGTTGAAGGTTTCACGCTCCAGGACATCGTCTGCGGAGGAGAAGGCTCCTTTCATCTCGTTGTATACAACACCGTTGTAGGTCAGCGGGCCGTCTTCGCTTTCCAGATGATAGCTCCAGCCTTCCTGCCGGAAGATTTCGTCGTGTTTGTAAATGTTCGGGTAGAATACGGCGTCCATGTAGACATGCATCAGGTTCTGGAAGTCGGCATCGTTGGTGCTGGCTACCGGGTACATGGTTTTATCCGGGTAGGTCATAGCATTTAAGAAGGTGTTCAGGGATCCTTTGACGAGTTCTACGAAGGGATCCTTTAACGGGAATTCGCGGGAGCCGCAGAGGACGCTGTGCTCGAGGATGTGGGCTACGCCGGTGCTGTCGGCCGGCGGGGTACGGAAGGCAATGTTGAATACTTTGTTGTCATCCTCCGTCTCGAGAAGCAGCACGCGGGCTCCGCTTTTGTTGTGGCGAAGGAGGTAGCCATGTGCGTGGATATCATCAATCTGCTGTTCCTGCAGCAGGGTGTAGGCTTTGCAATGTTCTGCGTTCATGTTAAAAGTGTCCTTTCTTGTTGTTTTTCTCGGTTATTTCCGGTTTTATGCAGTCAAAAACGGACCGCAGTGCCCGTTTACTGGGATTTTCTGCGGCCCTGTCGGTTTTTATTCTTCGTGGTCTGTTTCTGCGTCGGTAGTTTCCGCCTCATCCACATGATCTTTTACTTCGTCATTTGCAGCATTGTTCTGCGCATTTCTCTGCGCCTGAGCTGCGGCAGCCTGTGCCATCATCGCCTCGAGATTCGGGCGGACGCTCTGCGCCTGGGCTCCCATGATTCTCTGGAGCTGTTCTCTGGTCAACAGAAGGTTGAAGCCGGACGGGTTGATGACGAAGCCTTTGGCCTGTTTCATCAGGTACGGCAGAAGGTGCTGGAACGGGATGGCTGCCAGCCGGAGTTTTGCCTGCGGATCCGGACGGAATTTCTGGAATTCACCGATATCGGAGAACAATGGCTGGAAGATTTCTTCGTTCTGGTTTTTGATGTACGGGATGCGCACATCCGGTCCCGGGTTGGCCGGATCGAATTCGCCCTGTACCTGGGAGATGTCGATGGCAAGGATGAATTTGCTTCGCATCAGGTTGACAAGCATTTCTTCTTCGAGTTCACGCAGGTGCTGCATGCGCTCGGCATCGTCTCTTCTCTGGTTTGGTTTGCGGAGCTCCTGCAGGAAATAGACTACAGTGAGCTGTACGCCAGGGTTGAGGACTGGAAGATGCTGTTTGTTCATTTTTTCCATGTCCGGTTTCGGGAAGATCTGCTCCAGCTCGATGCGGCGGGTCTGATCGCCTTCGTGGAAGATGACCATGTTGACACCTTCTGCGTAGAGGCCCATATAGAAGTTCGGCATCTGCTTGCGCAGTACTTTTACGGTAAGCAGCGGGGTATTCTTCTCTACATAGGATTTTGCAAATTCTTTAGCTGCTTCTTCTTCGGTAAACATATATACCTGATCGTCAAAGGTTTCCGGATCGCACTCTACGTATGGGAGTTTCGTGATCTGGGAAAATGTGACATAGATGATTTCCATGCTTTGAAATTTCTTCATTGTGAAGCTGTTGTCTACTGTCATTTGTGGTTGAGTCCTTTCTTCGCTCTTAGAGGATATGGTATCCCTAAAATATCTATGTGACATTATATCATACTTTTGGTGGGTTGCCAAAGGTTTTCTTTTGGGGTGACGGACCGCGCAGACCAAAGCTGTCGAAACGGGGCCTGACTTTGCATGACGGCGGGAGAGGGCTTTTTGTAGTCTGTAATTGGGGCGTGCAGACTACGGAAATGTTTTTTAACACATTCTAGTTAATCGCTTTGGCATTGGGGTAGATTTTTTCCATTCGGGCGTCCGGGAAATGGGCATCTATGGTCTGCTCGATGGCATTAGCTGCGGGCTTTTGGTGGGCGCGTTCGTCGTATCGGGCGAGAGCAAGGGTAGATACGAGCATGTTGGCCACCATGAACACGATCAGGATCCAAGTGATGATTCTCCGAATTTCATCGGGATTTTTTCAATCCAGCGCGAAATGACAGGATAGAATTTTTTGAGCCAGACGACGGCGGCTATTCCCCAGAAGAAACAGTACAGGAGGTTGATACGGCCTCCGAGGTTGAAGGGAATGTCGCTGTAGTCCCAGAAGACTTTTCCGAATACGATTTCGGTGAACACACTGCAGATGTATTCGTAGGCTCCGCCGAGGAAGGTACCAAAGGCAAACAGGAATCCATCGGAGCGGTCGCGGTAGTTGTAGAGGAACCAGGTAGCGAGGGCGATGGCCAGGCCCCAGACGATGCTGAACGGGCCCCAGACAAGGCTGCTGCGGCTCATCCAGACACCGGCGGTGATGCGGCAGAATATGGTTTCTGTAATATCGCCCAAAAATGCGCCGATGATGAAGAGAAGAACGATTTTGTAAAAGCTGCATCCTTCGGCAAATACGCCGGTTTCTGTTTTCTCTTTTTTCTCCGGAACTGGCTGTACGGCCGGATAGGCACGTTCCACACGACGCTCCAGATAGCGGTAAACACGGACAGAAAGGCGTCTGGTGAAGGCGTCGATCTGATCGTTCATAGCGCTGATCCGCGGCATTTTTTTCGTGATGTGGTGCAGAACAGCATAGGAACCGACGGCATCTACTATCAATATACCAAAGAGAATCCAGGATGTGATATGCAGGAAACCGGCCGGAATTGAATGAAGAACTGTAAAGCAGAGGCGATTGCCGATTTTCATGGCAAGCAGTCCTAAAATTCCCCATAGTACAGAATACTGAAGGCAGATATAGCCGTCCATGTTCCATTTTTTATTGGAATAGTCCCACCATTTGCCATGGCCAATGCGTTCCAGTGCGTGACCGGCCAGCCACTCGACTGCGGTAGCGATAATCATACAGCCAAGGAACAAAAAGACGGGGCTTGACTGCAGTTCATACAGATAACGTGTCATAAAGACAGCTGTGATTCCATAGATGGCGCAGAGCGGACCATTTAAGAATCCTCTGTTTACCATATGTTTTTTCCGGATCGCGGCCACAGAAGTTTCCAGAAGCCATCCAAGGAAGGCGTAAAAGAAAAACAGGCCGAGATAGTCATAAATTGTATAGTTCATGTTCTTCTCTCTATTCTTTCATTATTTTTGCTATTTTAAGGATTTTATTTTCCACTGAATCCCTTGTATACTCTCCAGTATTTTGTTTTTATTTTTATCCTGCAAATAAGATGGATTTAATTTTGCTTTTTTATACTGCAAATATGTTCCTTCTGTTTTCTGAATCAGCAATTTTGTAAAATATTGTTCCCAGCTAAAAAACTCTGTGCTGTCGATATAATCTTCTGGATTTTCCAGAATTTTACGAACCTCTTTGTCCTGTAAAAGATCTGAATTTAAAATCAGCCATTCAAAAGACTCCGGTAAATATAAATGTACGTTCTGTTTTTCCTCTATTTTATTGCTGAGAAGATTCATTTCTGCTCCAATTGCAGCACCGTCCGCAATAATACAGGTTTCTTCTGTTCCTGCCTTGCCGATCATTTCCGGTATTTTTGTTTTTCCACCAGCGCTTTCACATGTAATATTCCTTTCTGCACATACATTTTCAAAAAATTGATACCCAGAATTGGAATCTTCCGTAATTATTTTTTGTACTCTAACAGGAAGCCGTGCTGTTTTGGGATAGATCTGATACATTTTCTGATATATTTTTCTGGTATCTCTGTATTTTCCGGAAACATGCAATCCATAAATCTCTTCTACACTATACGGCAAATTATATAAGTTTTCTCTCGTAATCAATACAAAATAGTTTTCTGAACCCCGTATGGCAGAAGCAAATTCTTCTGTTTTTATAAAATAATTCTCCTCGTCTATGAAAAAGATGCTTTCCCGGCTGTTTTCCAAAATAATTTTCCAATTAACACCTTCCAGCACTCTGCACGGTACTTCACAGGAAACGTTGATTCCGCTGGACTCCCCTAAATTTTCTGCCTGCCGGATCATATTTACCAGTGTTGTTTTTCCTGATGCACTATCCCCCTGGATGATTGTAATATTACGCTTTATCACAAATTCATAATGAACTCTGTTATTTTGAATAATAACTCTTTTCTTTCCCTTCATACATCCACCTATACATAAGCCTCGGCAACATCTACAAATTCGGACATATTCCGCACAATAGTCCCTGTATTTAAAATCAGGATTTCAAAAGGATCTTTGCCAAACCGCATCACATGACGCAGATTAATCGTCAGATCCTTTTGCTCTCCTAATTTTAAAATCCATTTTGCACAATTATCTCCACATACGGAGGCATTAAAGATCTTTCCGTCTGTATCGTATGCCATCAGCAGCAACGTTTTGATTCCTCCGGATAAATCTTTCGGTGGAATCGGACCAAGCACCGGGCTGTCAATCAGATGCGCACTGATTACCTCCGAGCGATCCACATCGCGGATCATTTCTTTTGCCAGTGGCGTGGTCAGCCATTCATCTTCATAACAATTATCAAAATAGGTTGGTGGATGATAGATTGCACCTTTCATTTCTCCAAGATATATTTTCAACATAATAAAATTCCTCTCGCTAACGCTCATTATATCGTGATACGCACATTATACCATATCTCAAAGCCTTCTTGCGCAAAATATATCGTTGTTCAACATTTTCCGGGATAAAAATGTTGACAAACGATACAAAACTATTGCCAAATGTCGCTAATTCATTTTTTCTCCCAAAAAGAAAGAAGCCATACTCTCTCAAGTATGACTTCTCTCCTTTTTCAAATTCTTTTTAAGGAAAAAGAATTACTCTTCTTCTGCGCCGTACAGTTTTACGAGTTTGTTCAGGTAAGTGTAACGGTCTTTTGCTTCCTGCTCGTTCTTGCCGAACAGTCTTTCTGCTTTCGCCGGGTTTGCACGTTTCAGAGAGTTGTAACGTACCTCGCCGTTCAGGAATTCCTGATAATCTCCTGACGGAGCCTTGGAATCCAGTGTGAATGCGCTCTTGCCTTCTGCAGCGAGTGCCGGGTTGAAGCGGAAGCAATGCCAGTATCCGGTCTGAACAGCGAGCTGCTCCTCGGTCTGTGCTTTGCTCATACCTTTCTTGATACCATGGTTGATACATGGAGCGTAAGCGATAATGAGGGACGGTCCCGGATATGCCTCTGCCTCTGCGATTGCTTTGACTGCCTGATTGTAATCAGCGCCCATAGCGATCTGTGCTACGTATACATAGCCATAGCTCATTGCGATGCTTGCCATATCTTTCTTCTTGGTTTCTTTACCGCCTGCTGCGAACTGTGCAACTGCACCGGTCGGAGTAGCTTTGGAGGACTGTCCGCCTGTGTTGGAGTAAACCTCGGTATCGAATACCATTACGTTGATATCTTTTCCGCTGGCAAGTACGTGGTCTACGCCGCCGAATCCGATATCGTAAGCCCATCCGTCACCACCGAAGATCCACTGGGATTTCTTAGCGAGGAAGTCTTTGTTCTTAACGATGTCTCTGCAAACGTCGCAGTCAGCGTCTTTGATTGCTTCTACAAGTTTCTCGGTTGCAGTTCCGTTGGTAGCGCCGCAGTCAAAGGTATCCAGATACTCTTTGCATGCTGCTTTTACTTCTTCCGGAGCTTTCTCGGAGTTCATAACATCCTCAACTTTGGCTTTCAGGCCGCCGCGGATTGCTTTCTGAGCGAGAAGCATACCATAACCGAACTCTGCGTTGTCCTCGAACAGGGAGTTGGACCATGCCGGGCCCTGTCCTTTCTCGTTTACAGTGTAAGGAGTGGACGGTGAGGAGTTACCCCAGATAGAGGAGCATCCTGTTGCGTTTGCGATGTACATTCTGTCACCGAACAGCTGGGTGATCAGTTTTGCGTAAGGAGTCTCGCCGCAGCCTGCGCATGCGCCGGAGAACTCAAGCAGCGGTTTCTTGAACTGGCTGCCCTTTACGGTATTCTCTTTGAATTTTGCTACAACGTCTGTCTTCTCTGGAAGAGCTGCTGCATAATCGAAGTATTTCTGCTCTGCTTCGTGTGCTGCAAGGCTTTCCATAGCCAGTGCTTTCACACCCTTCTTGCCCGGGCATACGTTTGCACAGGAACCACATCCGGTACAGTCAAGCTGGGAAATAGCCATTGTGAAGGTGTAGTCCGGCATACCGGTCATCGGCATGGTCTGGATGCCTTCCGGAGCTGCTGCTGCTTCTTCTGCGGTCATGGCAACCGGACGGATAACAGCGTGCGGGCAGACGAAGGAACATCTGTTACACTGGATACAGTTTTCCGGATTCCATACAGGTACGTTTACGGCGATACCACGTTTCTCGTATGCGGATGTGCCGGACGGAGTTGTTCCGTCTACGTAGTCTGCAAATGCGGATACAGGCAGGTTGTTTCCTTCCTGGGAAGTTACTTTTGCCTGGATGGTATTTACGAATTTAACAGCGTCAGCGCGGCCGCTCTCTGCATGAGTTGTGGTCAGACCTTCGTCTGCTGCATTTTTCCAGCTTTCCGGAACTGCAACTTCTTTGATCTGTTTTGCACCCTCATCGATTGCTGCCCAGTTCTTTGCTACGACATCATCACCTTTACGGCCATAGGTAGCTTTTGCTGCTGCTTTCATGAGTTCGATGGCTTTTTCTTCCGGAATGATCTTCGCAAGCTTGAAGAATGCAGACTGAAGAATGGTGTTGATACGGGTCGGTCCCATGCCGGTCTCGATACCGATCTTAACGCCGTCGATCACATAGAATTTGATGTTATGGTTTGCGATGAATGCTTTTACCTGACCTGGCAGATGCTCTTCCAGTCCTGCTTCATCCCATGGACAGTTCAGAAGGAAGGTTCCTCCGTCTACCAGCTCCTCTACCATGTGATATTTGTTCACATAGGAAGGATTATGACATGCAACAAAGTTTGCTTTGTGGATCAGGTAGGTGGATTTGATCGGTTTCTTTCCGAAACGCAGGTGAGACATCGTTACACCGCCGGACTTCTTGGAGTCATAATCGAAGTAAGCCTGAGCGTACATGTCTGTGTTGTCACCGATGATCTTGATGGAGTTCTTGTTTGCACCTACGGTACCGTCTGCGCCAAGTCCCCAGAATTTGCAGTTGATGGTTCCTTCCGGAGTTGTTACCAGAGGAGCGCCAACCGGCAGAGACAGATTGGTAACATCGTCTACGATACCAATGGTAAATCTCTGTTTCTCTGTATTTTCATATACAGCAACGATCTGAGCCGGTGTGGTGTCCTTGGAACCAAGTCCGTAACGACCTGTGAAGACCGGTGTGCTCTCGAATCTGCTGCCTTTTAATGCTGCTACTACGTCCAGGTACAGAGGCTCGCCAAGAGATCCCGGCTCTTTTGTTCTGTCCAGAACGGAAATCTGTTTTACAGTCTCCGGAATTGCATTGATGAGTGCTTCTGCGGAGAACGGACGGTACAGACGTACCTTTACAACGCCGACTTTCTTGCCTGCTGCTACGAGGTAATCGATGGTCTCCTCGATGGTATCGCAGACAGAACCCATAGCGATGATTACGTGCTCAGCGTCTGCTGCTCCATAATAGTTGAACAGTTTGTAATCGGTTCCGATTTTCTCGTTTACTTTGTCCATGTACTCCTGTACGATTGCCGGAAGAGCATCGTAGTACGGGTTACATGCTTCTCTTGCCTGGAAGAAGATATCCGGGTTCTGTGCGGATCCTCTCTGGCACGGATGGTTCGGGTTCAGGGCATGTTTACGGAATGCATCTACTGCATCCATATCTACCATGTCTTTCAGATCTTCGTAATCCCATGTCTCGATTTTCTGAATCTCGTGGGAGGTACGGAATCCGTCGAAGAAGTTGATAAATGGAACTTTGCCTTTCAGTGCTGCACAGTGTGCAACCGGTGTCAGGTCCATAACCTCCTGTACGCTGGATTCGCAGAGCATTGCGACTCCGGTCTGACGACAGGCGTAAACGTCTGAATGATCTCCGAAGATGGAAAGTGCGTGGCTTGCAAGGGCACGAGCGGATACGTTGAATACGCCCGGGAGCTGCTCGCCGGCAATTTTATAAAGGTTCGGGATCATCAGAAGAAGTCCCTGGGATGCGGTGTAGGTTGTGGTAAGAGCTCCGGCTGCCAGTGATCCGTGTACTGCACCTGCTGCTCCTGCCTCAGACTGCATCTCAGTTACCTGAACTTCCTGTCCGAAAATGTTCTTTCTTCCCTGGGTTGCCCACTCATCGGTATGCTCCGCCATAACGGATGAAGGGGTAATTGGGTAAATAGCTGCTACGTCGGTATACGCATAAGACGCATGTGCTGCAGCCTGGTTACCATCCATGGTTTTCATCTTTCTAGCCATTTGATTTTATCCTCCTTAAAAAATGATGACCAAAAATTACTTTGGCTTTTCTCAGGTTGGTGTTCTGCCGGGTTTCGGTTGCCTCCGCGCTTCGAAAAACCCGGATAAGGGCATGGCAATGCCACTATGTCCAGTATTTGAATTATAACACCGATTGGGCATTCTGTCCAGATTTTCTGTGGGTGTTCAGGGAAAAATACAAGTTTTTTACAACTTCTGGTAATTCCGCGTCGAATTTCTCGATAAAAAAAAGAAGGAACGGCCCGCATATTTTTTCTCTTCTGCGGACAGTTCCTTTACTTCTTTTATTTCTGATTCTGCGCCTCAATCTGTTCTGCGAGGTCGGTGAGATAAACCCATCTCTCGGTTTTTTCTTCCAGAGCAGCTTCGGTCCTCTCTTTTTCCGCCATCAGTTCGGCGAGCTTTGCAGAGTTGGTGGCGTTTTTGAGCATCTGATCGTCAAGCGATGCAATCTTTTCCTCGAGTGCGGCGATATCGTCATCGATGGTCTCGTACTCGCGCTGTTCTTTGAACGTAAATTTCAGGCGGGTCGGACGGTTCTGCTTCCAGTCATTGTTCTTTGGCTTTGCAGGTTCGTCCGCGGACGTTTTGGACGGCGCTGCTTTTGCCGTTTCTTCCGCACTTCCGCCAAAACGGCGTTCTTTTGCTTCGAGGTAATCGGTGTAGCCGCCCTCGTACTGCAGAAGATTTCCGTTTCCGTCAAATTCGAAGATGCGGTCCACGACGTTATCCAAGAAATAGCGGTCGTGGGAAACGGTGATGACGATGCCGACGAACGTGTTCAGGAAATCCTCAAGCACAGTCAGGGTCGGGATATCAACGTTGTTGGACGGCTCGTCGAGGATCAGAACATTGGCGCCGCTCACCAGAACAGATAAGAGATACAGTCTCCGTTTTTCGCCTCCGGAGAGTTTGGAAATCGGGGTGTACTGCATATCCGGTGTGAACAGGAAGCGTTCGAGCATCTGCGATGCGCTGATGCGGCCGTCACGAGTCTGGACATACTCAGCGATATCTTTCACGTAGTCGATCACGCGCTGATTCGTATCCATGTCCGGCTCTTCCTGTGCCAGATAGCCGATGCGGATCGTGTCGCCGATTTCGATGGTTCCCGCATCCGGCAGGACTTCTCCGGTGATCATCCGCAGCATTGTGGATTTTCCGCAGCCGTTCGGGCCAATGATGCCGACACTCTGGTTCCGCAGGAAGATGTATTCGAAATCTTTCATCAGCATTTTATCGCCGAAGGCTTTGCTGACGTTATGGAATTCAATCGTTTTCTTTCCCATGCGGGTCTCGACAGCATCCATCTCCACGACAGCGTCTGCGGTCGGTGCCGTGCCATTTTTGAGTACTTCGAGACGGTCAAGTCTGGCGCGCTGTTTTGTGCTTCTTGCGCGGCAGCCGCGTTTCGCCCATTCGAGTTCCATGCGCAGGATGCTCTGGCGTTTCCGTTCAGAGGCGAGTTCCATCTCCTCGCGCTCAGCTTTCAGTTCCAGGAAACGGGAATAGTTGGAATCGTAGCTGTACATTTTTCCGTGGCTGATTTCGAGGATGCGGTTCGACACTTTATCCAGGAAATAACGGTCATGGGTGACCATAAAGACGGTTCCGCGGTAATTTTTCAGGTAATCCTCGAGCCAGGAGAGCATCGCATTGTCGAGATGGTTTGTCGGCTCGTCGAGGATCAGGACGTCAAAATCGGACGCAAGCACTTTTGCCAGGGCAACCTTGCGGCGCTGGCCGCCCGAGAGGGTGTCGATTTTTGCGTCGTATTCGGTGATACCGAGCTGTACAAGGTTGCTCTGCACCTGCCAGTCCTCCTCATCGCCGGAAAGGGCGTAGGACAGCACGGTGGCATCCTTTGGAAATTCCGGTGTCTGCGGAAGATAGGCCATTTTGAGGTTGTTCTGGCGGATAATCTGGCCGGAATCCGGGGTCTCATCTCCTGCTACTATGCGCAGCAGCGTGGATTTTCCGGTTCCGTTGATTCCGACGATGCCGACCTTGTCGCCCTCCTGCAGGCCGAAGGAAGCATCGTCAAAAATCAGTTTATCGCCGAACAGTTTGCTGATGTGTTCGATGTTGATGATATTCATTTGCACAGTTCTGCAACGGTCTGGTTGATGACTTTTCCGTCTGCTTTACCTTTCATATCTGCCATAACGGCCTTCATGATGGCACCTTTGCTCTTGGTTGCCAGAACGTCTGCGAATTTCTCCTTGATGTAGGCTTTGACTTCGTCTGCACTCATCTGTTTCGGTGCATACTCGCTGATGACGTCATAGCGGAACTGATACTCTGCTTTTAAGTCCTCACGGGATGCCGGGCAGGTATCGATCTGCTCTTTTACGGTCTTCAGCTCTTTTAAGATGACGCGGTCTACCAGCTCCGGTTTGATGTCATCGCGGCAGCCCTCGTCGATGGCTACTTTCTTTGCTGCGGAGATCAGGGAAGAGATGGCCTCTTTTCTCGCTTTGTCTTTGGCTTTCATTGCTGCTATCATATCACTTCTTAAAGTTTCTAATTCCATGGTGTTGTTCCTCCTGTACTAAATTTTGTCCGGTTTCAAGTATAACACTTCTCTTTTTGCTTTTCCAGTCACTTTGTAGGATAGCTCCCTTATTTTTCCCACGGCAGACGGTGTTTCTTTACCTGGATTGCCTGATGCGGGCACATTTCCTGACAGCAGAAACAGCGGATGCACTTTTTATAATCGTAGACCGGCGGATTTCTGCGGCCGTTATCAAAGCGGACGGCTTTCCCTTCCACCGGGCAGCTCTCGACGCAGACGCCGCATTTTTTACATTTTTCTTCTATGATATAGGGGCGGCTCTGGAAGACCCCGAGGATCTCGAGCAGGTCGAGGGCTCCTTTTTTGCGGGCTTTGCGGCGGTCGACGTTGAAGTTTGGATTTCCGTACTTTCTTTTCAGTTCTTTCTCGGATATGGTGCCATCCGCTGTCACGATTTCGATGCGGTCGTCGTGCCACGTTCCAAGGCCGAGCGTTTCCCCGTAGAGATTTGTCGGCACATACGACGGATCGAGGTTCACCAGATGGCAGAACACGGTATCCAGTGCAATCGGATCGGTGGACATAAGAAGAACTCCCATCGAAACCGGGTCGCCGGAAGTCGGACCATTGCCTTCCATTGCTACGATGCCGTCGCAGATATAGAGGCGCGGGGCGACTTTCTGGTTCAGCTCGATCAGCATGTGCGCGAAGCTCTCAGCGTTCGGATACTGCGTGTGGCCGAGTTTTTTGTAGACGCCGCTGATGCAGCCGTACTGGTTCTTGACAGCTCCGGTGATGCGTTCCAGCGCGTGGGTTTTCATTTTGCTGACACTGATGAGGGCGTCGCAGTCGAGTGCATCTTTCGCAATCATCAGAAATTTACCATCGGCGGTTTCTACGCGCTCGCTCGTAAGGAAATCTTTCAGCGGAACGTTGTGTTTTTCCAGCACCTCTTTCAGCCCGGCTTCCTTTGCAATGCCTCCGGGGTGCCAAGGCCGCAGGAATCGCCGCAGGAAATATTCTCATAGCCATTTTCCTGCAAAATCGTGATCAGGGCATCCATAACTTCCGGGTCGGTCACGACGGCGCGTTCTCGTTTTGCGGAGCGGACGAGGTTTGGTTTTAATAAGATATTCTCTTCTTTTCCGATCAGAGATTCCAGGCCGCCAATTGCTTCCAATCCCTTTTGCAGGCTTTCCTTTACGTGCGCCGGCTCATAGTCGGGACAGGCAACCACTGCCACTTTGCTTTTTTTCATATTCACCTCATGTTTTTCTATATTTCAAAAGAAGCTGCGATCCCCTTACCGGTTCTCACAGCTTCTTCGTATATTCACACAGAATATGTTTTTACTTATGCTACTTTGCTTTTTGCAAGCTCAGCCAGTGTTGCAAATCCTTCTGCATCGTTAACTGCCATGTCAGCCAGAACTTTACGGTTCAGCTCAACGCCTGCCAGTTTCAGACCATACATAAATTTGCTGTAGGACAGACCGTTCATTCTTGCTGCTGCGTTGATACGAGCGATCCACAGCTGACGGAACTGACGTTTTTTCTGTTTTCTTCCTGCGTAGGAGCTGGTCAGTGCGCGCATTACGGACTGTTTTGCTACTCTATACTGTTTGCTTCTGGCTCCTCTGTAACCTTTAGCCAGTTTTAATACTCTGTTATGTTTTTTCTTAGCGTTCATGCCGCCTTTAATTCTTGCCATTTCTTATTTTCCTCCTTGATCTGTTGGGCGTAACTCTACCTTGCAAAAATTACATGTAAGGTAAGATTTTCTTCATGTTCTTTACGTTTGTTGCATCAACAGTAGTCTGTTTTCTCAGGTTTCTTTTTCTCTTCTGAGATTTCTTGGTTAAGATATGGCTCTTGTAAGCTTTATTTCTTACTAATTTTCCTGTTCCTGTTGTTTTAAAACGCTTTGCAGCTGCTCTGCTTGTTTTTACCTTTGGCATTTTAATTTCCTCCTTGATATTGATTCAAATGTATTTTAACGTTTAGCCGTCAAAAACATGGTCATGCTTCTGCCTTCCACCTTTGGCGCTTTGTCAACCGTTGCAATATCGGACAGACTCTCTGCAAATTCATCGAGGATGTATTTGCTGCTGTTCATATGTGCCATCTCACGGCCGCGGAAACGAAGTGTTACTTTTACTTTGTCTCCCTTTGTAATGAACTTGCGGGCTGCACCTACTTTGGTATTAAGATCATTGGTGTCAATGTTTGGAGAAAGGCGAACTTCCTTGATTTCAATTGTTTTCTGTTTTTTCTTTGCTTCTTTTTCCTTGCGGGCCAGTTCATATCTGTACTTTCCGTAGTCGATAATTTTGCAAACCGGCGGTTTCGCTGTCGGAGCAATTTTCACAAGATCCAGACCTGCTTCCTGTGCTTTCAGGTACGCATCTCTGGCAGACATAATTCCAAGCTGTTCTCCGTTCTGACCGATCAGACGAATTTCTCTGTCTCTGATCTGCTCATTAATCATTAATTCGCTAATTGTAGTGCACCTCCATCATTATAAAAGACTGTGTTCCCGCTTTTGCGGTGTAACGAAATCAAACTCGGCTCACCGGACCGGATTTGACTGATAACGCAAGAAAAGTGGATAGACAGACTATCCACTTAACATTGTACATAAATCTCTACACAAAGAGAACTTAAGATCAATATTGAACCGTAGTCGCGTGTTTGCGCTAGGGTGAGAGTGGATACTCTACTTTCTTTTTCTCAGACTGTTATAGTATAGCACTCTCCCATCCTGTTGTCAATACTGATTTTCGCATTTTTTCGTATTTATTTCCCGCAGCCACAGCGGAAGGAGCTGCACTCGGTTTCCTGGTAGCTGCATGCGCTGTCTCCGGCGATATGGATATCTCCGGCTTCGCATTTACAGTTGTCGTTAAAGGTACAGTTCTGCGCCTTGCAGTCGACACCGATTTTCGTACAGCCACAGCCGGTGGAGTTGGACATCGTGCCCTCACCGCGCTCCTTGAAGCTCTCGCAGCACGTTTCCATGGAGCTTTTGGCTCCGCTTCCGCCTACGCGGATATCTCCTTTGGAACAGAGCTCGTTCTGGTTGTAAACACAGGTCATAGCGGAACAACTTAATGCTGGCATAATAAATTACCTCCTGAAATTTAGTTTTCTGCGGTTTCGCCCGCATAGAAACCATTATTTCCAAGAGGTAATTTTTTATGCTTTATTATTTATTTTCTTTTGTTTCAACAGTAACCGGGCGGTTAACGCGGCTTGCGATTTCTTCTTTGATATCTGCGATAAACTGCTCCAGGCTTCTCTGGCCTTCATCACCTGCAAAACGGCTTCTGACAGATACAAGACCTGCCTCTTCCTCTTTTGCTCCGGCGATCAGCATGTATGGAATCTTCTGTCCCTGTGCCTCACGGATCTTATATCCAATCTTTTCGGAACGGGTATCCATCTCTGCGCGGATGCCTGCCTCGTGAAGGGCGTCCAGAACCTTCTTGCCGTAATCTGCGTATTTGTCGGAGATTGGCAGAACCTTTACCTGTACCGGTGCAAGCCAGGTTGGGAATGCACCTGCAAAGTGCTCGATCAGGATACCGATGAAACGCTCAACAGAACCGTAAACAACACGGTGGATCATAATCGGACGATGTTTCTCGCCGTCTGCTCCTGTGTATTCCAGTTCGAATCTCTGCGGCAGCTGGAAGTCAAGCTGGATGGTACCGCACTGCCACGTTCTTCCGATGGAGTCTTCCAGATGGAAGTCGATCTTCGGGCCATAGAATGCGCCGTCGCCTTCGTTGACTACATAGTCAAGGCCAAGATCATCGAGTGCGCCACGGAGACCTTCGGTTGCTACCTCCCAGTCCTCATCGCTTCCCATGCTGTTTTCCGGACGGGTGGACAGCTCTACGTGATATTTGAATCCGAACAGTTTGTAAACCTGGTCAATCAGGTTTGCAACGCCTTTGATTTCATCTTTGATCTGCTCCGGTGTCATGAAGATATGGGCATCGTCCTGGTTGAAGCAGCGTACACGCATCAGGCCGTGCAGCTGGCCGGATTTCTCATGACGATGTACCAGACCAACCTCTGCCAGACGCAACGGCAGATCGCGGTAGGAACGAGGCTCGGACTTGTAAACGAGAACGCCGCCTGGGCAGTTCATAGGTTTGATTGCATAATCTTCCTCGTCGATGACAGTGGTATACATGTTTTCTTTGTAGTGATCCCAATGACCGGAGGCTCCCACAGGCGACGGTTCAGGATGATCGGAGTGGAGATTTCTACGTATCCTGCTTTTCTGTGGATTTCACGCCAGTAATCCATCAGCGCATTTTTCAGATCCATTCCTTTTGGAAGGAAGAACGGGAATCCCGGGCCGTCCTCACTCATCATAAACAGGCCGAGCTCTTTTCCGAGTTTTCTGTGGTCACGCTTCTTTGCTTCCTCGATCATGTGGAGGTACTCTTCAAGCTCTGCTTTCTTTGTGAATGCAGTTCCGTAGATTCTCTGCAGCATCTTGTTTTTCTCGCTGCCTCTCCAGTATGCGCCTGCAAGGCTGGTCAGTTTGAAGGCTTTGACCGGCTTTGTGCTCATCAGATGAGGACCTGCGCACAGGTCCGTGAATTCGCCCTGGCGATAGAAGCTGATGACTGCGTCTTCCGGCAGATCTTCGATCAGTTCTACTTTATATGGCTCTTCTTTTTCTTTCATGAAGGCGATGGCTTCTGCTCTCGGCAGTTCGAAGCGCTCCAGTTTCAGATCCTCTTTTACGATTTTCTTCATCTCTGCTTCGATTTTTTCAAGGTCTTCGCTGGTGAGCGGAGTCTCTCTGTCTACATCATAGTAGAATCCGTCTGCGATGGACGGTCCGATGGCCAGTTTGGTATCCGGGTACAGTCTCTTGATGGCCTGTGCCATGATATGGGATGTTGTGTGACGGAATGCTGCTTTTCCACCTTCATCGTTGAAGGTCAGAATGGAAAGATTGCAATCTTTGTCGATCACGGTACGAAGGTCTTCTACTTCTCCGTTTACTTCACCTGCACAGGCCATTCTTGCAAGGCCTTCGCTGATGTCTGCTGCGATCTCAATGATGGATTTCGGTTCGGAGTACTCTTTGGTACTTCCATCTTTCAGTGTGATGATCATTTGCTTTACCTCTTTCTTTGTATATTTTTCGTAAGCGTGTTTCAGAATTTTTATACTTTTTACAGCAACAAAAGTCCCTTCTGACACGCTTATGCTGTCAAAAGGGACGATGTATTTTCATTCACCGCGGTTCCACCCATTTTGTTTTTTCAAACCACTTCATTTGACAATAACGGAATCACCGGGCCGGATTGGGGCCGCTCAGAGCTGGTCTTCGATCACGTTCCTGTTAAAACCCTTGCACCACAAAACGGGGTTTCTCTCTGTCACATTCGCTGTGATTTACTCGTCTCTTCTACGCTTTGTTTTTTGTGTTCGGTGCTTTTTGGCTCCCGATAGTTTTAGATTATATCACCCAATGCGTGGTTGTCAAGACCTGCATGGGCAGAAAATTTATTTTTCCGGCGATTTTTGTCCTGCTGTCTGCAGAGCAATTTTTTCTTTTGCTTTTTCCGGCATTTCCAGCAGGGCAAACTCGTAAAAGATGCCGTAAATATACGTGATTCCACGGATATCGCCCAGCGCTTTCGGGCGCTCGACAACCGGTCTTTCGCTCTCCTGCTGTAATTCCAGCACTTTCTGATATGCACTCCGGACGGAGCTCCAGACAAGACTTTTGCTTTTTTCTCTGCGGTTGATCCAGAGCTCTTTTGTATAGGTGCCGCTTCTGCCGTATTTCATATGGTAGGAATACGGCAGGCCGGAATACGTATGGAACTCAAAATCCTGATACGCAGTAACACAGTCCCACAGGGCTTCTTCTGTCCGCTCCTTGCGGAGCCGCTGCAGGGCCTGTTCTCTTTTTCGCTGTAAGCTTTCCTGTGTTTCTTTCGTTTCTTCCATCTTGTTTGTCTTCTCCATCCTGTTTTTAATCCACCAGAAATTTATCCAGCTCCGCCGTCACGACCGGATTACGTTTTACCTGCGGATGGTCGATTCTTCCGGGACAATCGCCGTGATGTTTTCTCCCTCCGTCAGGATCGTAAGACCGGTCTGGACCTGCATCTCTTTCGTTCCGTTTAAAATTTTTCCGTTTTTGTAGGCATATTTCATACTCGATTCCCTCTTTCTGCCGAACGTATTATGGTTTATTTTATCACTCCTAAGAGAGATTCGCGATAGAAAATCTCAGATTTTTGAAATATTTTCCTCATCTGAGAGGCCAGGATATGCACAGATGGTTTCTGCATCCTTTTATTCCTCCTGCAATGCCGCCAGATATCCCAGAATTCGTTCCTTTTTTCTGTCGGGCAAATTACGAAAGCCTTCCAGAATCATTTTCTCCTCTGTGTTTGCCGCGCACATTTCGAGATCCACTGCTTTCCGTTCGATCTCATTTTCTCCTAAAAGCTCATACGGCGTAACCTTCAGCACTTCGCAGATTTTCAGTATCTTATCCGCCGACGGATTCGTCCCCTTTCTTTTCCAGTCGCTGATGGTGCTCTGTGAAATTCCGGTTTCTTCAGAGAATTCTTTCTGGGTCACCCCGTTTCGAAGAATTAATTCAAAAATTTTTTCACTGATCATTTTGTATTTCACCTTTTCACTCAGATTTTGTTTTACTATATCACAAAATTCCCTGTCCGTCACTTCCTCCAATGCTGAAAAAACGCCTCTTCCTGCCCTGTGCGGATTCCGTATTTTCTTCTTGCGATCTAACAAAAAAAAGAAATGGTAATGCCTGGGAAAAGATGCGCCATGCAAAAAAACAGCCTGAGTTCCCGTTTTTACACCGAAACTCAGACTGTTTTTATGCGTTCTGTTCTGCTTCCACTTCCTGATTGATCTCATCCTCGCTGTCGGCCATTGCCTGCAGGGTCATAGTCAGTAATTTTTCCAGCGGCCAGCCAAGCTGATCGGCGCCCCTCTCAATGACCTCTCTCGAACATCCTGCTGCAAAGCCTTTGCTCTTATATTTCTTCTTTAAGGATTTCAGTTCCATGTCTTTTGTGCTCTTCGAGGCCGCATCAGCGCAGCTGCCAGATCAGTCCCGCCAGCTCATCTGCTGCAAACAGAACTTTTTCCATCTCATGCACCGGCTCCACATCCAGTGTGACGCCGCACTCAATGGTAATGCCGCAGCCATGGGAAACGACACCATGAATGATATCTTCCGACACGCCGCCTTCCCGCAGAAGCTCCGGTGCTTTCAGGCAGTGCTCTGCCGGATACAGCTCAAAATCAATGTCATGCAGCAGTCCGACAATACCCCAGTGCTCCTCTTCTGCCCCATATCCAAGCTCTCTTGCATACCATTTCATCACGGCCTCTACGGTAAGCGCATGCTGAATATGGAAGGGATCTTTGTTGTATTTTTTTAATAAAGTAAATGCCTCATCTCTTGTAATTTCACTCATGCTTAATTTTCTCCTTCCCTTTTCTCTTTCCAGAATCACCTGGATTGGATTTGAATTATAATTTCGTTCATTATAATCCTATATTCATAGCAATTCAATAGGTTTATCAAGACTTTTTTTGTACATCATATAAAAAGGCGCCGTTCCCTCACCTTTCAGAGAGAGGGCACAGCGCTTTTCTTATTTTTCAAATTCTACACTTTACAGAAGTTCCGGTTTCAGCCGCACATCGAAGCTGATTTCGGTTTCTTTCAGCTGATATTTTTCCAGCAGCATCGGTCCGCAGCTTGCCGATCCGATCCCGGCCTGGCGGTAGTCGATGCAGAAACAGTGCTTCCGCACGGCCGAAGCTCATAGTTGTGGGCTTTCGCGGTCAGCTCCTCCTGCGTGTAAATAGATGCCTGGAATGAGAAGGTTTTCTCGCCCACTGCCGTCAATACCGCACGATCACTGGCAAGACTTGCATAATCGCAGTCGTAGTGGCTGCCGTTCTCCTGCGGGCGGATATAGTCTTCCTGCTGTTCTGCCGGTGTGCTGTGGAAAACGCTGTGATAGCTTGCCTGGTGCTTATCCACGTAGCTCTCCACCGGACCGAGACCGCAGTAGGTCAGTTTTGCAAACGATTTCGGCAGGAACAGGCGCAGGCCAAAACGCGGCAGAACCGGGAATACCGGGTCTTTCTTTGCTTCTACATGGACATCGGTCGTTCCGTCGCTGTAAATTGTCCATTTGATCACACCTGCAAGGATCCGCTGCAGAGCCGGAGACGAAATCGAATAGCTTGTCTCGATCTCCACGCAGCCGTTTTCTTCTTTTGCCGTTGTCTCATACGCCCGCGTCACGGTGCGGTCATACTGCGCACGCATCCAGGTATTCTTGATATTGCGGTCATTGTCTGTCGGCGCACGCCAGATGTTCAGCTCCATCGGACGGTCGAGCAGATTCTGGTTGGCATAGCACATTTTCTCGAACAGGCCGGTGAACTTATTATAGGTATAGCTGAACTGTTCCGTCGATACCGTCAGATAATGATCGTCCTCTTTCCATCCAAACGAAGCCGTTCCCTCCGGGCGCTTCATCATCTCTTTTGCCTTCTGGTTCTGATTGTCTTTCGTTTTCACCGGAACTTCTTCAAATCCCAGTTCGAACTGCTCCGGCAGCACCTCAGTGGCCTGTTTCTGATACCAGGTAATCTTCAGCGCACATTTTCCCTGCTCCGGCACGGAAATGGCAAGCGGAATCGTCTTCTCACAGCCTGCCGCAAGCTCCAGCAGTGCTTCATCTGTAATCTTGCCGCTCTCCGTCACTTCGCCGTCCACAAGCACCGCATAGCCGAGCACAGCGTAATCTTTCAGATTCACAAAATTCATATAGTTTTTGATGGTCAGTGTACCCTTTTCGGCATCATATCCCGTCACGCGCACAGGACGATACACGTTTTTAAATTCCATCAGTCCCGTATGCGGTGTGCGGTCCGGATAAACAAGTCCGTCCATGCAGAAGTTGCCGTCGTGCGGATACTCGTTGTGGTCGCCGCCGTACGCGTACATCTTCTTTCCCTCGATCGTTTTTCCCATATCAATCGCGTGGTCGCACCACTCCCAGATAAAGCCGCCGCACATCTTCTCCTCGCTGTGGATCAGTTCAAAGTAGTCTTCAAGATCTCCCGGGCCGTTGCCCATCGCATGGCAGTATTCGCACATGATATACGGCTTATCCCCGTACTCCACCAGCTCTTTTTTGATCTCCTCGAGTGATGGATACATGCGGCTGTAGAGGTCGAGGTTGCTGTAATCGTATTTCTTCGGATCATCCACATACCGTGCCGACTCATAGTGCGTCAGACGCGTCGGATCAAATTCCTTCGTCCACTTTAAGGCCGCCTCGAAGGTACAGCCGTATGCGCACTCATTTCCCATCGACCAGATGACAACGCTCGGGCGGTTTTTATCGCGCTCTACGCAACGCTGTGTGCGGTCTACGGTTGCCTCGGTAAATACCGGATTGTTCGCAATTAGTTTATTCCAGTTCTTCGCATACTCTTCCCAGCTCGTGTAATCCGCATAAATTGCCTCTGTGCCGTGGCTCTCATTGTCCGCCTCATCGATGACATAAAAACCGAGACGGTCATAAAGCTGATAACAGTACGGCGCATTCGGGTAATGGCTGGTCCGGATCGCATTGATGTTGTGCTCTTTCATTACCTTCAGATCTTTTTTGATCTGTGCAAGGCTGATTGCAAATCCCGTCACCGGATCGCTGTCGTGGCGGTTTGTTCCGTGGAATTTGATCTTCACGCCGTTCAGGTACAGCACACCGTCCTTCGCGTGGATCTCACGGATGCCGACATGATCCGTGATCACCTCACCCGCCGTCTCCAGCACCAGCGTATACAGATACGGCTCCTCGGCATTCCACAGATGTGCATCTTTTACATGCATCTGAACCGTATCGCCGCCAAACGCTGCCTCTGCCACAAGATGATTTTCTGCATCAAACAGCTTTGCCGTTCCTTCCTGCGGTTCCCCGTCATTCCAGGTAATCGCAATCGAAACTTCTCCATTCTGGTACGATGCGTCCGGCGCTGCCTTTACAAAGTAATCGCGGATGCCTTTTTCTGGTCTTGCAAGCAGATAGACATCGCGGAAAATGCCGCTCATGCGGAATTTGTCCTGATCCTCGAGATAGCTTCCATCGCACCATTTCAGCACCAGTACGGCGATGATGTTGGTGCCATCTTTTAAGAAGTCTGTTACATCAAATTCACTCGTAGAATGAGACACCTGGCTGTAGCCGACGAAGCTGCCGTTCATCCACACGTAGAAACAGGAATCCACGCCCTCAAAATTCAGGAATGCCCTCGGTGCTTCCTCCTGTTTTTTCCACTCGAACGTTCTCACGTACGCACCGCACGGGTTCTCATACGGCACATACGGCGGATCCACCGGGAACGGGTAGCGGACGTTCGTATACTGATGGTGGTCATGGCCATAATTCTGCCAGACGGACGGCACCGGAATCGTCTCGAATGCAGAAGTGTCGTATCCTTCTGCGAAAAACTCCTCTTTTACATCGTAAACACTGGTAAAATAGCGGAATTTCCAGTCGCCGGAAAGCAGGAAAAAGCGGTCCGACGCCTCCCGGTTCTCCACCAGATCCTCCATGCGGCGGGATGCCGGAATGTAGTAGGCACGGTTCGGCATGGTATTCACATGCAGGTGATCGAAATCTTCGAAATATTTTGGAACAATCATCTCTTTTTAAGTCCTCCTTATTCTGTCTTTTGTTTCCAATATCGCACCGAAACACACGCGGTCCCGGTGCCGATCAGGTTTTCTGTTATTCTTTTACTTTTTCCATGCAGGAAGAACGCCTTCGTAATTCATGCCATAACCGTAGTCATAGTTATGTCCTTCGCTGTCAATATAGGTTTCCATATCCAACGCACGGTCCTCGCTCTGCTCCTCAACCGCATCCATATCCTTCGGCATCTGGATCGGCAGACGGCCGGTCGGGTTGTAACCGCCGAAGACAACGTCGAGCACAGCGGCTCTCGAAACACCGAACTCTGCGACGATCGCATCGGCTTCGGCTTCAAATTCATGCATCACCATCGGGTTGTTGACGGTTGCGCAGACGATCACCGGCTTGTCGCCCATCGCGCGGCGGCATTCGAGAATATTGTCGAGATCAGCCTCGTTGTAGGCAGTGTTTGTCTTTCCAAGATAGCTGCGATTCGTGAAATTCTCGCGGAAATCACCGCCGGCAATGCTCACCTCACGCGCTTTTTTCGCCGTATACGGGCGGTACTGCAGTGTAATCGGCAGATAGCCGTTGCCGCCGTTCGCAAGATCTTCGGTGGAATACGGGTTGCATGCCGGGCTTTCGATAAATACCAGCGCCACATCGGCCTCCTCCGGTGATGCCACGCGTGTACCGTACTTGGACGGCAGTCCATCCGGCAGCGGATCTTCGGTTTTTGCCGGCAGATCGATGCGGAAGAACGCTTTGGACGGTCCGATCTTTCTCTCCGGAATATAAACCTTCAAACCTTTCTTCAGCGGTAGCACACCCTTCTGTCCTTCCGGTGCACGTTTCGCACTGTTTTTCAGCAGGACGATGGATTTCTGCTGTGCCTCATAGCCATGGCGGCAGAACTCTTCGCATCCTACAATCTTTGCGGATTCTTCCGGATCAAGATACGGGTCCTCAAACAAGCCGCAGTGGAAAATGTTGATCAGAAGACGTTTGGCGGACAGCTCCATGCGCTCACGCATCGCTTTCTCGCCGTATTTCTCACAGCCGATCTTATATGCCTCGACAATCGGACCGGACTCGCTGTTTCCGCCGAACTGGTCAACGCCGTTTGTGATCGCCAGCAGACACCGTTCTGCCTCGGTCATATCCTGCACGCCGTAGCAGCGGCTTCCAAATCCCTCAATCGTCTTCTCCGGATCCTGGGTAATGCCCCAGTCGGTGCAGACAATGCCTTTAAATTCATATTTTCCGCGCAGCAGATCCTTGATCAGGTACTCGCTGTAGGAGTTTCCGACGTTCTTGCCGTTTTTCTTGTCCACGCCGTAGGATACGGTGTAGTACGGCATAACCGCGGATGCGCAGTCGGTCGGTCCGTCCAGGTGGAAGGCTGCCTCGGTAAACGGTTTTAAATGCTCCTCAAAATTTCCGGTCGGATAAATGGCAAACTGTCCGAATGCATAGTGTGCATCGCGTCCGGCCTCTCCGGTGCCGCCGCCCGGCCAGTGTTTGACCATCGTGTTGACGCTGTCTTTTCCCCAGCCGTCTGCTTCCCCTTCCGTTGTCTGCATACCGTCACAGTACGCTTTGGTAAGCTTTTTGGACATCTCCACTTCTTCGCCTAACGTATCGACAAAGCGCATCCATCTCGGCTCGGTGCAGAGGTCGATCTGCGGTCCGAGTGCCGTTGTGATGCCGAGTGCCCGGTATTCACGGGAGGCATCCTTTGCAAACTGTCCGGCTACTTCCGGGTCAAAGCATGCTGCAAAGCCGACACCCTCTGGCCATTTGCTGATCTCGCTTCCGCCGCTCTTGAACTCTGCGCCGGAATCCTTTGCTCCATTCCGCGGATCAGAGGAGAGGTTGATCGGAATACCATACGGCAGTGTCTCTGCCCGTTTCTGCAGCTCATTGCTCCATTTTGCGGAAATCTCCGGGCTTTCCACGTTCGTCAGCAGGATATGGCGGATGTGCTCGTCCTCCAGAAATTCTTTCTGCTGATCTGAAATCGCATACGGTTCTTTGCCGGATTCCAGATACGTTTTTCCGTCAAACGTTCCCTGGAACGGACCGCCCGGCATCGGCGGTACGGCCTGGTGCGGTGAGTACAGCATAAGGCCAGCGATCTCCTCGATGGAAAGACGGCCCGCAAGGTCTGCGGCTCTCTCCTCATCGGAGAGGCGCCAGTTCTCATACGGCAGCAGTTCGCCGGTTTTTGCCAGGTCTTTAAAGTAATACCCATCTTTTTCCAGTACCTTAACTCCGGACTCCTCTGCCCAGGCGATCGTTTTTCCGCCCTCCTGGCGGATCCGGTGGATTCCGTTTTTCGTTGTTTTCTCCATAAGTTTCACCTTTCTTTTCCCAATTTATTTTAAAGTAAATACCACACTATTTTCCGTCGTGCTGCTGTTGCCGATCATCACCGTAAAGGTACCCGGCTCGCTGCCGAAGGTTCCGTCGAGCCGGTAGTAGCACAGATCCTCTTCGGTAATATAGAACGTAACCTCCTGCTCCTCACCCGGGGCAAGCTCTACTTTCCGGAAACCTTTCAGCTCTTTCACCGGACGAACCACATCGGAATAATCATCGCGGATGTACAGCTGAACAACCTCGCAGCCTGCAGCATCACCGGTATTCTTCACGGTTACTTTTGCTGCAATTCTGCCATTCTTATCCATCTCGTTCTGGTCAAGCACGACATCCGAAATGGCAAATGTCGTGTAGGAAAGACCATAGCCGAACGGATACAGCGGTGCATTCGGAATGTCAAGATATTTGGAGCGGAACCGCTCTTTCATGCCCGGCAGATTCGGTCTTCCGGTGGAATACTCGTTGTAGCTGACCGGTGCCTGGCCCACGCAGTACGGGAAGCTCATCGGCAGATGGCCGGACGGATTTTTCTTTCCGGTCAGGACATCCACAACAGCGCTTCCGCCCTCGGTTCCCGGGAACCATACCTCGAGAATGGCTTTTGCTTTAACGCTGATTTCCCGCAGATCCAGCGGGCGGCCGTTGAACAGAACGACAACCACATTCGGGTTGACGGCCAGCACTTTGTGGAACAGCTCCATCTGGATTTCCGGCACATCGATCATGGCACGGCTGGTCGCCTCGCCGCTCTGCAGATAATGCTCACCCATCGGCATTACCACGAGATCGGCCTCTTTTGCTGCCTGTAGTGCGCTCTGCTCCATGGCAGCAAGCTCTTCCTCACTGTATTTTTTCGGTGTCGTCTCGGTAAATCCGATCAGCTCCACATCGTTTCCGATAACCGGGCATCCTTCCGCATACGTGGTGCGTGATGCGTCGAAGACTTTCTCGGCTGCTTCCTGAATCGTCACGCAGTCCTTGCTGTCGCCGGTGAAGGACCAGCTGCTCTTGATTTCATGATTGTTGGTATACGGGCCGACAAATGCAATCTTTTTCGAAGTGTCGAGCGGCAGTACGCCGTCGTTTTTCAGCAGGACGAAGGATTCCTCCGCTGCTTTTTTCGCCAGTGCACGGTGCTCCGGGCAGAGGTTGTATGCTTTCTCTTTCTCGGCATCCGCATCTTTATATGGATTTTCAAACAGTCCCAGTTTGTTTTTCAGCTCCAGAATCCGCAGGCAGCACTCGTCAATCAGATGCTCGTCCACTTCACCTTCTTCTACGAGACGGCAGAGGTTTGCGGCGTAAACGGATGTCATCATATCAATATCCACGCCTGCCTCCAGCGCTTTTTTCGCTGCATCGGCGGCATCTTTCGAGCTTCTGTGGGCAACGGTTTCCAGAATGGCTGCAAAGTCAGAAATCAGCACGCCGTCAAATCCCATCTCGCCGCGCAGGATATCGCGCATCAGCCATTTGTTGGTGCTCGCCGGAACGCCGTTGATCGTGTTGAATGATGTCATCACCATCGCTGCGCCCGCATCAATGCCTGCTTTGTATGCCGGAAGATAGAATTCACGGAAGGTATGCTCTGAGAGCTCTACGGTGTTGTAATCTCTTCCTGCGACTGCTCCGCCGTAGCCTGCAAAGTGTTTGATGCAGGAGGCAACTTTTCCCGGTGTTTTTAAATCATCGCCCTGGAAGCCTTTTACGATCGCCTCGGAAAAGCGGCTGTTCAGGTACGGATCTTCGCCTGTGGATTCCACAACGCGGCCCCATCTCGCATCGCGCACAAGGTCAACCATCGGAGAAAAGGTAACGTGAAGTCCGGCCGCGGATGCTTCTTTTGCGGCTGCAGACGCGCACTCGCCGGAGAGCTCCGGATCAAAAGTGGCTCCCTGCGCCAGCGGCGCCGGGAAAATGGTCTTCATGCCGTGAATGACATCCATCATGAACAGCATCGGGATGTGATGCGGCTGTTTTGCCATGTAGTCATCCTGCAGTTTTTTCATCGTATCGGCACCGGCTGCACCGAGAATGGAACCGGCCATCTCCAGGTCCTCTTTTCCGATTCCCATGTCATTTGCCGGGCCGGTCAGGACGCTGTTTTCATCCCCGAGGTAAAATGCTCCGCTTAACTGAAGCATCTGATCTACTTTCTCTTTCAGCGACATATCCGCCAGCAGCTTTTCCAAATCTGTCTGTTTCATTGAAAAACCTCCCTGTTGTTATTTTCAGAATTTTCCTGTTTCTTATATCATTTGTTTCTATTTTACGGCATAACTCTGCATAAAACAATCACTTTTTTTGACCTTTTCCTCAACGATTTTAACAAAAAAAGCGGGTTCCGCCGTTTTTTGATTTTCGGCAGAACTCGCTCCCTTTTTTATAATTTAATTCCTTTTAATGCCGCGGCAAACGCATTGTTCACCGGCTCTTCTGCCTCTTTTTTCTGTTTCTTCATATAAGCTGCCACATCGCGCTTCGTCACGCCGCCGCCCTCTTTTTTGCGGCGCTCTTGGAATTTTGTCATGCGCTCTTTGTGGCCGCAGGCGCAGACAAACGTCGCATCCTCGCCCTTTCCGATCATCTCCATGCGCTTATGGCAGACCGGGCATCTCGCATTCGTCGTGCGGGAAACCGTCTCGCGGTAGCCGCACTCTCTGTCCTGGCAGACGAGCAGTTTTGCGTTCTTTCCATTCACCGCAAGCAGCCGTTTTCCGCAGTTCGGGCACTTCTTGTTCGTCAGGTTGTCGTGGCGGAACGTTCCCTCTTCCGTCTTGATCTCATCGATCAGTTCCACCGTGTAGCTGCGGATCTCCTTCATAAACACATCGCGCCGCTTCTTTCCCTTTGCAATGTCGTTTAACTGCATCTCCCAGCTTGCCGTCAGCTCCGGCTTTTTCAAATCCGCCGGAACCAGCTTCAGAAGCTGGCGTGCTTTCGAGGTCAGATAGATCTCATTGCCTTTTTTCTCCATCAGAAAGCTGCGGAACAGCTTCTCGATGATATCCGCACGGGTCGCAACCGTTCCAAGGCCGCCCGCCTCACCGATCGTTTTTACCAGGCTGCTGTCGCGGTTTTCCATGTAGCGGACCGGATTTTCCATCGCGGAGAGCAGCGTGCCTTCCGTGAAGCGTGCCGGAGGTTTTGTCTTTCCTTCGCGGAGACTGATCTTCGGCTGCCCGATCTTCATGCCTGCCTCCAGAAGCGGCAGATTCTGCTCCCGCACCTCTTCTTTCGCCTCATCCTCTTCGTCGTACCGGTTATCCTCGTACGCCTCCTGCCAGCCTTTCTCGACCATGCGCTTTCCGCGCGCCGTAAAGCATTCCTTTTCGATGGAAGCCTGGATCACCGTCTCTTCATATACACACGGCGGCAGCAGTACTGCAAGAAAACGGCGCACAACAAGATCATAAATGCGGCGCTCCTCGTTCGAGAGTGCGGATAACTGCACGTACTGCTCCGTCGGGATAATGGCATGGTGATCGGAAACCTTCGCATCATTGACAAAGGAGAGCTTTCCGTTCAGCGGACTGCGCTTCGCCTGCTGGGCCAGTGCTTTGTACGGGCCGATGCTGACCGCATCCAGCCGCTCTTTTAACGTCGGCACAATATCTTTCGTCAGATACCGTGAATCTGTCCGCGGATACGTAAGGACTTTATGGGTCTCATAGAGGCTCTGCATCAGATTCAGCGTCTGTTTTGCCGAATAGCCGAACCGTGCGCTCGCATCGCGCTGCAGCTCCGTCAGATCGTAGAGCAATGGCGCTTCTTTCTGCTTTTTCTTCTTTTCTACGTTCTGTAAGACAAGCGGATACCGTTTTGCCTTCTCTGCGAGCTGCTTTGCCTTTTCCGGATCAGAGATTCTTGTACCGCCCGATTTTTCATCTTTCCAGGTGTAGACCACACCGCCCGCCGCGGCCGTCACCGTGTAATACGGTTTCGGGACAAATTCACGGATTTCCTGCTCGCGCTGTGCGATCATGGCAAGTGTCGGCGTCTGCACACGGCCGCAGGAAAGCTGTGCATTGTATTTACAGGTCAGCGCCCGCGTCGCATTGATGCCGACGAGCCAGTCCGCCTCGGCACGGGAAACGGCAGCGCGGTAGAGATTGTCGTACTCTTTCGCATCCTTCAGATTGGCAAAACCCTCACGGATCGCCTTGTCCGTCACAGAGGAAATCCAGAGACGCTTACACGGCTTCTGGTTATGTGCTTTGTCGAGAATCCACCGCGCCACCAGCTCACCCTCGCGTCCGGCATCGGTTGCAATGACAATCTCATTCACGTCCTTCCGCGCAAGCTGTGTCGTCACCGCATGGTACTGTTTTCCCGTCTGCGGAATGACCTTGGTCTGCAGTTTTTCCGGCATCATCGGCAGAACTGCCATATTCCATTCCTTATACTTTTTGTCATAGTCTTCCGGATCTTTTAAGGTCACGAGGTGGCCGAGCGCCCAGGTCACAATGTACTGGTTTCCTTCCAGTGCTCCGTTTTCTTTTTTCGCACATCCGAGCACGCGTGCAATATCGCGTGCCACGGATGGTTTTTCTGCAATTACCAGAGTTTTCATAAAATGTCTGCTCCTTTTATAGCTCTTTATACTGTTTTACAATTTCCTCCCGGTCTTTTCCGAGAATGAAGTAATAATCAATCTGTCCGTCCCCTGCGGTGTGAAGATACGTTCCAAACGTCCGTACATTGCACAGCAGTGCCGTCCGGGACGCGGCGGCCGCAATGCCGTAGCCGCGGTTCGAAACAAGCAGCGGCATCCGCGCCTGCTTTCCGCCAAAAGAGACGTAGCGCGCCTTCGCGGTCAGATCCAGCCACTCGGTCGAAAGAATGCCTTTTGCTTTCAGCTTTTCGGAACCGCTCCAGCCGAAGAACGTCCATGTCATGCCGCCGTCGATCATGCGCGGCTCGTCACGCTTCTCGGAAAGGATTGGTTTGTTGTCCGGCGTCAGGAACTGCACCGCGCCGTCCTTTTTTTCTACCATGACGCGCAGCTTTTCCGTCTCCACCAGAACCGCTGTCTTCGATTCTTTCGCACTCCACGGAAACGCGGTATCTGCCTTCGGCTTCCAGTACGTATCCTGCACTTTTGCGGTCACACCCTTTACGAAACTGATACGGATCACCTCCGGCGTGATCGGGGTGATGCGTAAGATGCCGTACATGCTGGCAATCTCAACCGCCGATTTTCCTTTCTTTGCCCATTTCACCGCACACTTGATCTTCGAATGGCCCTTGATGCGCAGCAGCTCGTTTTCCGGGATTGCACCGAAAGCGTAAGGTGAGGTATTCAGGCGCTCCGTCTTCTCGGCTTCTCCTGGTACCATACCTGCTCCGCCCGGTCTTTTTGCACTCTGCACTCCGGCCGTGCCCGCTCCATATTGCATTCCTGCCTGTGTTCCTGCACTCCGTCTGCTTCCCGGCGCTTTGCCGCCTGCCTTTCCATGATAAGCCGCACCAGCAAAAATAGATGACACCCCTTCCGGTGCACGCTGCTGCATTGTCTTTGCGGCAATTTCTTCTCCCGTTTCTACCGCAGCCCTCCGCGTTGCCGTACTGCCTTTTGCCATCACCGCTGTTCCGGTCGTGCTTGTATTTCCAAGCGCCATTCCCGGCCTCTGCTCCGGCTTGATCACAATCCGTTTCGGTCCATGGCTGTTCCGCTCGTCCATCTCCTGGATGCCGATCGCGCGGTTCTCCTCACGCGTCTCTTTTTGCGTCAGCGAAACCTTCTCATACTCCTTCGCCTTCGTCAGCGTCTCCATGGCAAATTCCTGATTGTGACGGCCCTTCGGCGCTTCTTTGGCAAGGATTCCCGTCAGTTCTCCTGTATACAGCACCGCCAGCTCATGCAGTGCCCGCGTCGCCGCCACGTAAAGCAGCTTCACCTGCCCGTCATTTTCAGGATATTTTTCTTCCGTCGGATCAAGAAGCAGCACCGCATCGAACTCAAGACCTTTCGTATATGCCACCGGGAGCACCATCACGCCCTCGCCGAACTCTGCCGTCTCGAGATCCTCCTCCACAACCGGCACGTATTGTTTCAGCTTCCGCGCCGTATCCGCCGCTTCTGCCTCATCCCGGCATACAACGGCAATCGTCTCATATCCCTGCGCCTGCCATGTCTTGATTGTCTGAACACCCGCGGCGAGCAGCGCCGCTTCATCGTCAAATGCTTCTTTCCGCACCGCCGTTCCGTGCCGCAGCACCGGCTCCACCGGATAGATCGCAAAGTCCCCATGCCGCAGAATCTCGTTTGCAAAATCGGAGATCTCCACCGTATTCCGGTAACTCTTCCGCAGAACGCCGAACGCATCGTACGTGCCGGTCAGAATCAGCTTTTTCAACTCCTCCCAGTCGTTCAGGCCGTAGGAAAAATGGATATTCTGCGACGTATCTCCCATAATGGTATACGTACAGTCACGCAGACAGTAATGAAGCACCTGGTAAGCCATCATCCCGAAATCCTGCGCCTCGTCGATGACCACATGGCTCGCCTCGCGCACGGGATCGTTTTCCTTGATCCGCTTATAGAGGTATGCCAGCGCCGCCAGATCATAGACATCAAAGGAGTTTTCCGGCACTTCCACCGCTTTTCCTTTCTCCGCCTGCTGCTCCAGAAACTGTAAATAGAGATCAAAAATGGATCCCCGCCATTTTCCATCTCCAAAATATTTCTCGTATTTCCGCTTCAGCGCCTTTTTTTCGCGCGCCGGAAACGTCACTTCTTTTCCCGAAACCTCGTTCTCAAATTTTGCCAGCAGGATCTCGTTCAGCATGCACATCTTTCCTTCCATGGAAAGTGTGGACTGCTCCCTGCAATAGTTATCAATATACTCGGCGTTCAGAAGCAATGTTCCCGTTTTTTCCAGCCGCAACGGCTCCCGCGGAATCTGCTCTGCCTCGTACGTACGGCAGAAATTTTCCAGATCGAAAAACCAGCCGCTTCCGCCCTTTATGCTGTTTTTCTCATCCGCGCGTCGATGGTGTGTACCATGTACTTTTCTTCGTCCCAGTCCTCATACAGAAGCCGGATGAAAAGCTGCTCCATCGTCATCTGACGGATGCCGTATACATCGAGTTCCGGCAGAACGCTGGTAATGTAGTTCAGCAGAATACGGTTGCTTCCAATGATATAGAAATCCTCCGGCCGGAAGTCCTCCTCGTAATTATAGAGGATGTACGAAATCCGGTGCATCGCCACCGTCGTCTTTCCGGAGCCAGCCACGCCCTGTACGATCAGATTCGTCTTCGGGGATCTGCGGATAATGAGGTTCTGCTCCTGCTGGATCGTCGCAATGATCTCACCGAGCACCGCTTTTTTGTTCTTCGCCAGATACTTTGTCAGCAGCTCATCGTTCGCTACCACATCAGAATCAAAAAAGTCTTTCAGATGGTCATTTTCAATCTCATACGTCCGCTTTCTTTTCAGATCAATCGAAAAAGTACCCTCTGAACTCACCGTATAGCTGCACGGCCCGGTGCTGTTCTCATAATAGACGGAGGAAATCGGCGCCCGCCAGTCCAGCACAACCGGTTCCGCCTTCTCATCGGAAATGCCGACGCGCCCGATGTAATAGGACTCTAAAAACGAAAGCCGCGGATCCTGAAAATCAATCCGCCCGAAATACGGCTTCTTTCTCGCTTTTTCCAGCCGCGCCATGCCGTGCTGGTACGCATTCAGCTTCGCCGTCGCGTTGTTCCAGAGCGCCAGGCTTCCGCCTCTTTTGCGTCGTACGTCTCCATCAGATCCGCCAGATCCTCATTCGCCAGCCGGATATCCGCCTTCGCCTGTTCCAGATTCTGCTCGGCAATCCCGATCACCTTCGCAAGCTGTGCTTCCTCCTCTTCCCTCGTAAGTCCGGGAATCTCTGATTTTCTGATGCTTCTTTCCAGTTTCTCTTCTTCCACTTTGTACCTCCTTTTTTACGAAAAACTTCTTCTACATCAGCCCGTTCTTTTGATTCTCTTATTTCCATCCCAATAGACTTTATTTTACCATGCACACGTCTCCCCGGCAAGATACTTCACCCGCTTTTTCGTGCATCAAAAAAGACACCATGCATCTTACACACAGTGCCTTTCCGACTTTTTTTCTTACTGAAGGTAATCCTTAAATTTCTTTTTAAATGCTTCGATATCGTTCGTATGGGCTTCCACAACCGCATCCGGGTTTCCGGCGATCATCAGGACACTCATCAGGGATTTCGCATCAAAGACGCATCGTCCTATTTTTACGTCAACGTCGTAATCCAGACGTTTCACCATATTTACAAATTCTTCTACACTCTCTACTTCATCAAACTTTAACGGTAACGAAATCATATTTTCTGCATCCTTTCTGCTTTTGGGTCTTTTTTTCATGATTTTGAATTCTTTCTTTTATTTCCTTCAAAATCGGTCAAAAGCTTACACGATATCCCTTTTTTGCTGTTTTTTCTGAAAGTAGTAATGAAATCGCCTTCATTTTCGACTGACACTAAAATAGCATACATCTGTCTCACTGCAAATATCTGTTTTAGACAAAATTCGACGTAGTTTTACAGCAATTTGCTCATATATTCCGTCTGATTCGTTAAGTTGTTTCTTTTCCGGCACTTTTTTCGTCTGATCTGACGGGCCGGAAGGCCTTACTTGAGAATCACTCTCATGAAAAGTTATTCGCTGAAAATAATATTTCGGATCTTCCGGGACAGGGTGTACGTTCCGGCATCTTTTTTCTGGGTCATCATCAGAAATGTCATATTCTGCTCCGGCACGACTTCCATGTAGCATCCAAGCCAGCCGTCCCAGCCGAACTCACCCTTGCTTCCCAGCGTTACCGCACGCGTCGGATCTACCAGAACACGCATCAGATTTCCGTAGGAAAATCCTTCCAGACCGATCCAGTTATCAAAGCCTGCCTGCTGTACCGCGCTTAATGTGTGGCCTCCCAGAAATTTTACCGTCGCCGGACGGAGAATCTGTACACCGTTGTAGGTGCCGCCGTTCAGCAGCATCTGCGTAAATTTCGCATAATCGTCGATGGTAGATGCAAGGCCTGCTCCGCCTGCCTCATATGCCGGGCGGTACGCCATATCGTTCTGAATGCCAAGGTTATTGTCCAGATAACGGACGGACGGCTGTCCCTCCCTGCAGTCATACACCTTCGCCAGACGATCCTGCTTTTCTGCCGGAACCCAGAAATCGGTATCGTTCATGCCGAGCGGCTCGAAAATTTCTTTTTTCAGAAAATCCCCAAAGCGCATGCCGCTTGCCACCTCAATCACCGCACCTACGACATCCGCCGACGTTCCATAACTCCAGGACTGGCCCGGCTGATACAGAAGCGGGACTTTTCCAAGACGGTTTGCAAATTCTACTGTACTGATCGTTCCGCCGTTTTCTTCCTTAAGTCCGTGGATCACCTCCTGAAAAAGTGCATCGGTCTGCCGTCCCGTCTCATCCGTTCCGCCGTACGTCAGCCCGGATGTCATATTCATAATATCCTCCAGAAGGATCTCCCGCTCCGCTTTTTCTATCTTCCCATCCGCTGTACATACAACCGGGTTCCGGAAGCCCGGCAGATACTTGCTGACCGGATCCGCCAGATCGACGATTCCGCGCTCTACCAGAATCATCATGGCCGTCGCGGTAATCGGCTTGCTCATGGAGTAGAGACGGAAAATATTATCGCGGGAAACCGGCTTTTTTGCTTCGATATCCGCATATCCGCTCTCCAGATAAACCTGCTCCTCTCCGTCTTTGATCACCATCAGAAGACAGCCCGGTGTCTCTCCTTTTGCAACGGACGCATCCATCACCTGCTGCAGTCTTTTCTTTATCACCTGTTCCATGGTATGCTCTAACCTCCATCTAAATTTCATTGTTTTTTCCTATTTTACCTCTCTTTTTGCCCCCTGTCATCTTTTATCTTGCTTTTCTTCTTCTATCCTCATTGTCTTTTTTCTGAAATCTTACAACTTTTCTGAAATTAAGAAAAACCATCAAAAACCATCATTGCCCTATTCTGAAAAATATGCTATTCTATATGTATATATATTTATGAATCTTCAGCTATTTAGAAAAACGAGGTGAACATCTTGCTGAAAACGAACGAATCCGCAGAAAATTATTTGGAAACCATTTTAGTCTTAAGTCAGAAAAAACCCGTTGTACGCGGTGTTGATATTGCAGAAGAACTTGGCTTTAAAAAATCAAGTGTCAGCGTTGCCATGAAAAACTTAAGAGAAAAAGAGCAGATCCGCGTAACACCGGAAGGCTACATCTACCTGACCGACAGCGGACGCGCGATCGCAGAGATGATCTATGAGCGCCACCAGCTCCTCTCCCGCGGCCTGATGAGCCTTGGTGTTGATGAGCAGACCGCCACGGAAGATGCCTGCCGCATCGAGCATGTCATCAGCCAGGAAAGCTTTGAAGCGATCAAACGTCATCTGCACATGACTGCCGAAAAATAAACATGACAAAGAAAACGCTGCCGGAGTTCTCTTCTCTCCGACAGCGTTTCTCTTTCCGCCCGAAAGTCTCCCATTTCTTTGCCGGAGCCTTTCGGGTTTTCTTTTTACAGCATAAAAGTATACGTTCCGCTTCCCAGTTCCACGGTATCCGCCGGATCCTGCGTGTTTTTAAACAGGGTTGCCGTTGTATTGACCGGAATCGTAACCTGATACTCTATTTTGTCACCTTTCCGCTCCCATCCGGCAGAAATCACGCCGTACGGGCTGTCTACGGAACCTTTCATAAACTCGAGCGGGCCCGGCTGCGGTTTCAGCAGAATGTGCTGATAACCCGGTTTTGTCTCGTCTCTCTGGATACCAAGTCCCGTGTGATACAGCCAGGAAAGAACGCTTCCGAGAGAATAATGATTGAACGAGTTCATCGCATTCTGTCCGCCGAAGCCTTTTTCCTTCGTGTAGGAATCCCAGTGCTCCCAGATCGTCGTCGCTCCCTGGGTCACCGGATACAGCCACGACGGGAATGCCGTCTGCAGCATCATCTTCCAGGCATCCTCCGCAGCGCCCTGCTCGGTCAGCATCTGGTTCAGAATACCCGTTCCAAAGAATCCCGTTCCGACCGTATGGCCGATCGCTCTCGTCTTTCGGATCAGATGCTCTCCTATTCTCTTTCTGTCTTCTGCCACACCATAAGACAGTGCAATTGCATACGAGCACTGCGTATCACACAGCGTTCCGTCCGCATTGCAGGTCTTTCCGGAATCCGGAAGTACAAATGTCTCATTCCAGAATTTCTTCACCTTCGCAGCAAGCGCCTCATACTGATGCTGCTCCTCTGTTCTTCCGAGCGCACCGGCAATCCGGCTCATCAGATCGGCTTCTTTATAATAGAATGCATTCCATAAAAGCAGCAGATCCGTCTCTTCCGGTGCCAGCCAGTCGCCAAGCGGTCCGATCGCCGGATTTACCTTCGTTCCCGGCAGACCCTTATCCTTCATATAGTCCATATATTTCTGCATGCCAGGATAAAATTTCTCCAGTGTGCGGATATCCCCATACTGCTCATACAGTTCCCACGCCATAAAAATACTCGCACACTCATACGTAATGCCGCCGAATCCGCCGCCCACCGGTGCAATCTCCGGGTACTGGCCTTCCGGTGTCTGCAGATCACACATCGCCTGCAGGTTCCGCTCATAGAATTTCTTCAGGCTGCTGTTGTTGAGCGCCGTATGGCAGAAAATATGCGTATCGCCCGCCCAGCCCATGCGCTCATTTCTCTGCGGGCAGTCGGTCGGAATGTTGATAAAGTTGCATTTCTGTGACCAGGAAACATTCTCGGCAAACCGGTTCAGCAGTTTATGGCTACTCGTAAGGCTTCCATGGAATTCCGTCACAGAAGAATACTGAAGACTCTCTACTTCTTCCAGCTCCGGCGCATGCTCCACACCGCTGATCTCAATATAGCGGTAGCCGTGGAAGGTAAACTTCGGCTGGAACACCTCTTCCCCGCCGCGGCAGATATAAACATCCGTACTCGTCGCATCCCGGTAATTTTCCAGCATCATCGTGCCTTCTTTTCCGGCATACTCCGGCAGTTCCGGATAAAGCACCTCCGCATAGCGGATGATGATCTTTGTGCCCGCCTTCTCATGCAGTGTAATCCGCGGTACACCAGCCATCTCCTGTTCCAGATCGTAGAGATACACACCCGGGAACAGCTCTTTTCTCGTCTTTGCCGTTCTCCGGTCCACAATCCGCACCGGCGCATCGTACTCACCGATATATTCCGGCTTCTGCTCATGAACCGCCGGCCAGGACCGTCCAAAGCCCGGCATCGTGCAGAACTCTTCGATCATGACGGTATCCACAACAACTGGCTTTTCCCAGGTGCTGTCATCAAACTCCGGCAGAGAATAAGTTTCGTAAACCTCTGCCCGGCGCGCATCGTACTGCTCTCCGGCAAAGTAGCTGGAAAACAGGTAAGGACCTTCTCCGAAATACTTCCAATCCTCGGTATTTGTTCCAAAGACCTCGCGGCTGCCGTCCTCGTACTTCATGACAACCTTGGCAAGCAGACTCTCCTTGTCTCCAAAGTAATTGAAGTTCTTCACCACAAAGGTCTGTGCCTCGCTCCACCAGCCCGATGCCAGCGTCACGCCGATTCCGTTTCGGCCCGGTTTCATCAGCCCTGTGATATCGTATGTCTGATAGTTCATTCTGTGGTCATACTGTGTCAGACCCGGACGCAGCAGATCTTCCGTGATCTCCTGTCCGTTGATCCGGCAGTCGTAGATACCGCGCGCAGTAATATAAAGGCGTGCCGATACCAGTTTTTTCTCTTTCTGGCAGGAAATACACGACCGCAGCATTGGAATTGAATGATGGGACGGATCTGCCGTAATCTGGCTGTCTTCTACTTTAAAGTATCCGTTTTCCACCGGAATCTGATCCGCAAAGATACTTTTTCCCCCATCCAGCCGTCCTTCCGGCGTCTCACGAACAATTTCCGCGGATGGTTTTCTTACGTTTCTTACGGTCAGATTCTTAAAATATCCTGTCGTCCCTTTTCCTGCATAAAATCCGATCTCATTCAGTCTCGGATACGGCAGCACATCGTTATTTCCTCTCGGATTCAGCTGGCGGCCTGATACTTTCGTTCCAAAAAATCCATGCTCTTCAATGGCATCCACGAGAATGCCGTCGACATAGGCGTATGCCACATTGCCGTCAACCTCTACGGTCAGCTTATGAAAGGCATCGGCATTCTCTGGTGTCAGGATTTCCTGTGTTTTCTCTTTCCAGTTGACCAGTTTTGTAACGGCAAACGGTTTTTCCGCTGTATCCTCCGGCGCATGGCCCACGCGGTAAATTTCGAGGCGTGCATCTCCATCCTCAAGGCACACAGCATAACGGATATAGTTCTCCCCTTCCATGCCAAGCTCATTTTTCGTATGATCGTTCAGACGGAAGTCATTGGCTCCAAAGACGATACCCGCTTCTCCCTTCCCTCCTTCCATCCGAAATTCACTCTCGATCGTAAAAACACCGCGGTTTTCCGCGCATACCGTCGCATGCGGTGCGCCGATCCACTCAGCTCCCTCCCATGCTGCATACAAAGAATCCATAAGGCCTGTCTCGAAGGAACTTTCTGCTTCTGCTTTTCCGCCGTGGTTATCCCACACCTCTGCTTTTACCTCATATTTGGTACAGGGCTGCAGTGCTTCTCCTTCATAACCAATCCCTGTTGATACGCCGGTTTCCATTTTTCCGCTGTCCCACACAGTATCTTCTCCGGTGCGCACAACGATCCGGCATGCGCTCTGCATCAGATTCTGTTCTCCTTCTTCTGCCGTCAGCAGCCAGGAAAATGCCGGTTTTTTCTCATCCAGCCCGATCGGTGCCATCTGATCTTCAATCAGAATTCTCTCTATCTTCATTTGGTAACCTCCCATTGCAAGTTTTGCCTTCTTTGCTGATTGTATTATACCGTCCAGCAGCTATTTCTGTTAAGATCAGTTTTTGCCCAAAAAAGCGTCTTTATTTGCATCTTTTCCGGTGTTATAATAAAGGAAATTACGAAAGAGAGGTACCATCAAATGAAAGTATTATTAATCAACGGAAGTCCTCACGCAAAAGGCAGCACTTATACTGCCCTGCACGAAATGGAAAAAGTCTTTACAGAAAATGGTATTGAGGCGGAAATCGTACATATCGGAAATAAAGATATCCGCGGCTGTGTTGCCTGCGGTGCCTGTTCCAAGCTCGGAAAATGTGCTTTTTCCGATATGGTAAATGAGGTTGCTCCGAAATTTGAAGAGGCTGACGGCCTTGTTGTCGGAAGTCCGGTTTATTATGCATCTGCAAATGCAACACTTATTGCTTTTCTTGACCGTCTGTTCTACAGCACACACTTTGACAAGACCATGAAAGTCGGCGCTTCGGTTGTCTCTGCACGCCGCGGCGGTCTTTCCGCTACCTTTGATGAGCTGAACAAATACTTCACCATCTCCGGCATGCCGGTTGCTTCCGGCCAGTATTGGAACAGTATCCATGGAAATAATGCGGACGAAGCACAGCAAGATCTCGAAGGCCTGCAGATCATGCGTACCCTTGCACGGAATATGAGTTTTCTGATGAAGAGCATCCAGCTCGGAAAAGAATCCTTTGGTCTTCCGGAAAAGGAACCGCGCGTCGGCACAAACTTTATCCGTTAATTTATCTGTTAAGCAAGATGCCGTCTTTCAGACTTTTTTCTATGTCTGGAATACGGCATCTTTTATAGCTGGAAAAAATTTTATACACGAAAAAAGCCTGCTTCCGCAGACTTTTTAAAGCGACCCGGATCGGGATCGAACCGACGACCTCCGCCGTGACAGGGCGGCGCTCTAACCAGCTGAGCCACCGGGCCAGACATATACAGAATATAAAACATAGAACTAAAGTGGACCTTCAGGGACTCGAACCCGGGACCGACCGGTTATGAGCCGGTTGCTCTAACCAACTGAGCTAAAGGTCCAAAGAGCCGATGATCGGACTCGAACCGATAACCTGCTGATTACAAATCAGCTGCTCTGCCAATTGAGCCACATCGGCATACATAACAAATATTTTATATTCAGTGACTCCGACGGGAATCGAACCCGTGTTACCGCCGTGAAAGGGCGATGTCTTAACCGCTTGACCACGGAGCCATATTTACTTTTTGAAAGAACTGACCTGTAAGAAACTCTTACAGGCCGCATTCACTCCCCGAGTTGGGCTCGAACCAACAACCCTTCGGTTAACAGCCGAATGCTCTACCATTGAGCTATCGAGGATTATTTAATTGAAGATATTTGATATACCTTCAAAACCGCATACACTACACATCTATCATTCCATTTTTTGTGAACACAACCATTCAGGTCAAGCCCTCGACCGATTAGTAACAGTCAGCTCCATGCCTTACGGCACTTCCACCTCTGCCCTATCTACCTCGTCGTCTTCAAGGGGTCTTACTTCTTTCGAA